>JAVBYP010000124.1 GCA_030823965.1 Sideroxydans sp. | reverse complement strand
AATACGATGAGCGCGACAAGCTGCACCGTGTCGCCGTGGAAGTGGAAAAGATGTCCAAGGGCTACGACAAGATGTTGTTCTCCAATGTCAATTTCCGTATCGATGCGGGCGAGAAGGTCGCCATCATCGGCCCTAACGGTATCGGTAAGACGACCTTGTTGCGTTGCCTCGCAGGCGACCTTGCGCAAGATCACGGCACCATCAAGTGGGCGGAAAAAGCCAAGCTGGGCTACTACGCACAGGACCATGCGGCGGACTTCGCCGAGAACATCGAGATGATGGAATGGATGACCAACTGGCGCGGCCCGTCTGATGATGACCAAGTGGTGCGTGGCACGCTAGGTCGTTTGCTGTTCTCTGGCGACGACGTGAAGAAGAAAGTGAAAGTGCTGTCCGGTGGTGAGAAAGGCCGCATGTTGTTCGGCAAGCTGATGTTGGCGAAACCCAACGTGCTTCTGATGGACGAGCCGACCAACCACATGGACATGGAAGCCATCGAGTCACTCAACACCGCGCTCGATCTGTTCAAAGGCACGCTCATCTTCGTCAGTCATGACCGCGAGTTCGTCTCCTCATTGGCGACGCGCATCATTGAGATATCGGCCAAGGGCGTGAACGATTACCACGGCACGTATGAAGAGTTCTTGCGTGACCAAGCGGTGGAATAAATCACGATGAGTCGTACGGGAGCCATCGGCGTCTTCGATTCGGGTGTGGGCGGGTTGTCTGTCCTGCACCATATCCGCCAGATACTCCCCAACGAACGTCTTATCTACGTGGCCGATTCTGCCCACGTTCCCTACGGCGACAAATCACCCGCATACATCGAAGCGCGTTCGCTGGCACTCACACGCTATCTTTTCTCACAAGGTGCGGATTCCATAGTCATCGCGTGCAACACCGCCACGGCGGCTGCGGCACACGCTTTGCGCGTCAAATACAACAAGTTCCCTATCATCGGCATGGAGCCAGCGGTCAAACCCGCTGTCGCTGCGACCAAGAAAGGCGTGGTCGGCGTATTGGCAACGGTGGGCACGTTGGAGAGCGCCCGATTTGCCGCATTGCTGGAGAAGTATGCAGGCCATGTGAAGATCGTCACACAGGGTTGCCCTGGCTTGGTCGAGCAAGTCGAGCGAGGACATTTGACCGAGGCAGATACGCGCAAGTTGCTCGAGCGTTACACCGCGCCCTTACTTGCTCAAGGCGCCGATACCATCATCCTTGGCTGTACTCACTACGCTTTCTTGGCTCCGTTGATCCGTGAAGTGGTGGGGGCGGACATTACATTGGTGGATACGGGTGAGGCGGTCGCGCGGCAGGTGCAACGACGTATCCACACCGAGTTGCCGAATCGCTTAACTGATAAAGCAAAAGTCGAGTTCTTCACCAGCGGTGATGTCGAGCAGGCATCACGCATCATGTCGGTATTGTGGGGAGAGGCGGTCAGCGCGATACAACTGCCGCAGGAGTTTCTCTAAACCAGACCGCTTCCTGTCTGGCCGACACATGTTCAATGGGCGCATTTAACGCTTGCCGAATGGATTGGTATGCGGGGTTATCCTGTAAAATCAATCGACTTGTTTAAGGAAGCGCTGAATGCATAACCGTCACTACACCCTTACCATCTCTTGCCCTGACCGCGCGGGCATCATCGCTGCCGTCACAGGTTTTATCGCGCAGCACGGCGGCTTCATCGTCGAGGCGAGTTACCACACCGAGCAAGAGGCGCAGCGCTTCTTCATGCGTCAAGAGATCCGTTCCGATTCATTGCCTTTCGGTGCGGCAGAGTTCGCGCAACGCTTCGCCGCTATCGCTAAAGAGTTCGACATGACTTGGCAGCTTTCTGATTCGAGCATCAAGAAGCGGCTGGTCGTGTTGGTGAGCAAACAGGATCATTGTTTGAACGATCTGTTACATCGTTGGCGCAGTGGTGAGTTGGAAGTGGACATCCCTTGCGTCATCTCCAATCATGAAGATCTGCGCAGCTTCGTCGAGTGGCACGGCATCCCGTTCATCTATGTGGACATGCAAAACAAAAGCGCTGCATTCGATAAGATCGCCGCGCTGTTCGAAGAATATCGCGGTGACAGTATGGTGCTCGCCCGCTTCATGCAGATCATCCCGCCCGCGCTGTGTCAGCGTTTCCCCGGCCGCATCATCAACATCCATCACAGCTTCCTGCCTTCCTTCGTTGGCGCGAAGCCTTATCACCAAGCGTATCAGCGCGGCGTGAAGCTCATCGGCGCGACCTGTCATTACGTGACGGATGAGTTGGATGCCGGCCCCATCATCGAACAAGACACCGTACGCATCGACCACGGCGACACGCCAGATGACTTGGTGCGCTACGGCCGCGACATCGAAAAGACCGTACTGTCGCGCGGTCTGCGCTATCACGTGGAAGACCGTGTGCTGGTGTGCGGTAACAAGACGATCGTATTTAGATGATTTGATCACGGAGAGACCAGGATGAATGCTCAAGATCGTGCACTGACCGAACAAAACACACTGTTCGAAGGAATGGACTTCTCCAGTGTGGAATACATGTTGGAGCGCTGCACACTACGTGAGCTGGCTACCGGCGAGAAGTTGCTACAGCCTGAAGTGGAGAACCGCCATCTATATATGATCTTGAGCGGTGAGTTGAGCGTTCATCTGGTCGGACAGGCGACGCTGGAGCACACAGCACTCGTGGCCGGCGAATGCACAGGAGAGATATCGCTGGTGGATGGCAAGAATCCATCGGCACTGGTCGTTGCGGCCAAACCGACGCGTGTCCTAGTGGTGCCGCATGACACCGTGTGGTCGATGGTCGATCAATCACACGATGTGGCGCGCAACCTGTTGGCCATCATCGCTGGGCGTATGCGCAACGATAATTCTGCGCTCATCACCTCCCACAACAAGCGCGCCCAGTACGAACATCAGGCTACCGTTGATGCACTGACAGGCGTACACAATCGTCGTTGGATGAGCGAGGCCTTTCCTAGAGTGTTGCATCGTTGCAAACTCGACAGTTCGAACAGTGCCATCTTGGTGATCGATATCGACTTCTTCAAACGAGTCAATGATACCTATGGCCATCTGGTGGGTGACGTGGCACTGAAGTCGCTGGCGAAGATCATGCAAGTGAACCTGCGACCACACGATCTGCTGGTGCGTTATGGTGGTGAGGAATTCGCCATTCTGTTGCCAGATACCGCAATCGAACAGGCAAAGTCGATCGCTGAACGTTTACGCACGATGGTCGCGGCGAATGAGATCATCAGTGGTGATCTGGCGTTCAAGATCACCGTCTCCATCGGTATCGCACCGACGACGCAGACGGGCAGTCTGGAAGATTTTTTCGGTGCGGCTGACCGCGCCCTCTATCGTGCCAAAGAACTTGGACGAAACCGTGTCGAGATATCGGCTTAGGAAGTATTCGAAACGATCGTAGAACTAATCCTTGTGGCCCATACTCTATGGGGCTGACTTTTCTTCCCACATAGATCGCTTCCTACCGCATGGCATTGACCCCTCTCCGTATCGGAAACTATTCCATCGTTCGCGAACTCGGCGAAGGGGCGACCTCGAACGTCTATCTGGC
>JAVBYP010000279.1 GCA_030823965.1 Sideroxydans sp. | reverse complement strand
CTTCAGTCCGGGTAAGCGAGCAGCCAGTTCGACGCGGTAAAAATAGGCGGCTTGTGCAACGAGGGTGAGCACTAACAACAAAGCGGCCACAACGCCGACCCAGCGGTTCTTGCGCGGGGTGGGCGCGGGGATCTCTTCGGTCAACTCTTCGATGATCTCGAATTGCTGGGCTAATGTGGGCGCTTCTTCTTCCAATCCAGGTACGTTCGGGATTGGGGTGAGGTCAGTCTCTGTCGATGTTACGGTGACCTCTGCGTTCGTTTCATCAGCTAGGGAGGGCAACTCTTCTTCGGCTACAGGTGTCTCAGTAACGGACTGATCTTCTATGGGGAGTGAGAGCTGCGGACTGGGGCCTTCGTCTTGCAGGTGTTCACGGGCATTGAACACTTCGTGGCAGCGCCCACAACGCACTAAGCCGTCATGGGCAGCGAGTTGTTCTTCGCTCACCTTGAAGCGTGTCGTGCATTCCGGGCATTGCGTGACGTCACTCATCGCTTGCTTCCCGACAAGCAACACCAGCCGTCTTCGATCACAGGAGGTGCGAGATCGAACCACTGGCCATAGATGCGCATCACTTCTTCAGCCTGCTCGGCGAGGATGCCTGAGAGGACGATGCGTCCGCCAGTGCGGGTCGCACCCGCCAGTAGCGGAGCGAGTGCGCGGAGTGGATTGGTCAGGATATTGGCGACGACCACGTCATATTGTTGCAGGGCTACACCATCCGGCAGATAGAAATCAGCTTTGACACAGTTTGCGATGGCATTGTCGCAGCTGGCTTGTACCGCTTGCGCATCCACATCGACACCGATGGCGCAGCCCGCGCCCAATTTCATCGCAGCGATGGCAAGGATGCCGGAGCCGCATCCGTAATCAAGGACGGATTCGCCAGCTTGGGTGTTTTTGTCCAACCAGCGCAGACATAAGCGTGTGGTGGGGTGGCTGCCTGTTCCGAATGCAAGGCCAGGGTCGAGCGCGATATTGATAGCGGAGGCGTCGGTCGGTGTATGCCAGGTCGGTACGATCCACAGACGGTCGCTGATGCGGATGGGGTCGAATTGCGCTTGGGTCAGTCGCACCCAGTCGCTTTCCTCCAGCGTCTCGATGCGATGTTCCGGCAAAACGGTGATGCCGAGTTCGGCGCAGCTGTCCTGCAGGATGTCGGCGACAGCGGCATCACTTTCGAACAGCGCATTGACCAGATTGTGTTGCCATACAGCAGAGGTGGGTTCGCCTGGCTCACCGAAGATTGCCTGCTCGTCGGGGGTGTCCGCATCGGCATCCAGCATATCCACCGACAAGGCGCCCCGTGCGAGCAGCGCCTCACTCAATGCCTCGGCGTAGTCGGCCTCGGCGCGCACCGACAAGTTGAGCCAAGACACGGCTTACTTACCCTTGGTGCGTTCCGCCAGCTTGTGTTCCAAGTAGTGGATGCTGGTGCCGCCTTGAACGAATGCGGCATCGCTCATCAATTCCTGATGCAACGGAATGTTGGTGTTGATACCTTCGACCACCATCTCAGACAGCGCGGTGCGCATACGTGCGATGGCTTGGTCGCGCGTGTCACCGTAAGCGATCACTTTGCCAATCATGGAATCGTAGTGCGGCGGGATGAAGTAGTTGTTATAGACATGTGAATCGACACGTATGCCAGGGCCGCCAGGGACGTGCCAGTTGGTGATGCGGCCTGGCGATGGCACGAACGTGTAGGGATGCTCGGCATTGATACGGCACTCTATCGCGTGTCCGCGGAACTGGATGTCCTTTTGGCGGAACGGCAACTTCTCGCCCGCAGCGATGCGGATCTGTTGTTGAACGATGTCGATGCCGGTGATCATCTCGGACACTGGGTGCTCGACCTGCACACGGGTGTTCATCTCGATGAAGTAGAACTCACCGTTCTCGTACAAGAACTCGAACGTACCCGCACCGCGATAGCCGATCTTGCGGCATGCTTCGGCACAGCGTTCGCCGATCTTGTCGCGCAATTTTGGATTCAGGTGGTAGGCAGGCGCTTCTTCGATGATCTTTTGGTGGCGCCGTTGCATCGAGCAGTCGCGCTCGCCCAAATACACGGCGTTGCCGTGTTGGTCGGCCAATATCTGGATCTCGATGTGGCGTGGGTTCTCCAAGAACTTCTCCATGTACACCATGGGATTGTTGAAGGCTGCTTGAGCTTCGGTCTTGGTCATGGTCACCGCATTGAGCAGTGCCGCTTCGGTGTGCACCACGCGCATGCCGCGTCCGCCGCCGCCGCCGGAAGCTTTGATGATCACTGGGTAGCCGATCGTGCGTGCGATCTTGATGATCTCCGTAGGATCGTCAGGCAATGCGCCTTCTACACCGGGAACGCAAGGCACGCCGGCTTTCTTCATGGCGCTCTTGGCAGAGACCTTGTCGCCCATCAGGCGGATGGTCTCGGCACGGGGGCCGATGAAAACGAAGCCCGATTTCTCTACACGCTCGGAGAAGTCCGCGTTCTCGGACAAGAAGCCGTAGCCTGGGTGGATCGCTTGCGCGTCGGTCACTTCGGCAGCACTGATGATGGCGGGAACGTTGAGGTAGCTCAGGCTGGAGCTTGCGGGTCCGATACAAACGGACTCGTCAGCCAACTTCACATACTTGGCATCGGCATCCGCTTCCGAGTGAACGGCGACAGTCTTGATGCCCATCTCGCGGCAGGCACGCTGGATACGTAGCGCGATCTCGCCGCGATTGGCGATAAGGATCTTTTCAAACATGATCGGGGTCTCCGGCGGAGCGGGTGTTTTGGGTTTACGTTCGAAGACGGCCATGATGCATCAACCGATGATGAACAGTGGTTGGCCGAACTCGACGGCTTGGCCGTTCTCGACCAAGATGGCCTTGATCACGCCAGCCTTGTCCGCTTCGATCTCGTTCAGCAGCTTCATCGCTTCGATGATACAGATAGTGTCGCCTTCGTTCACGGTCGATCCGACATCGACGAACGCTTTAGCACCTGGAGATGCCGCGCGGTAGAAGCTACCTACCATAGGAGATTTGACGATATGGCCTTCAGGTGCGGCTGGCGCAGCAGGTGCTGCGGCAACAGCGGGGGCGGCAGCCGGCGCGGCCATTGGAGCAGCGGCGTAGTGATGTTGTACGGCAGGAGCTGAGACTGAGCTCATACGTGAGATACGCACATGCTCTTCACCTTCAGTCAATTCCAGTTCGGCGATACCCGAGTTCTCGACCAGTTCGATCAGTGTCTTCAGTTTGCGTAGATCCATTTTTTATCTCCTCACAGAATGTTGTAGTGCGAATTGCAGGGCAAGCTCATAGCCTGTTGCGCCCAAACCACTGATGACGCCAACGGCGATATCAGAAAAATAAGACTCTTTACGGAACGCCTCGCGCGCGAACACGTTCGACAGATGAACTTCGACGAAAGGGATGCTCACCGCCGACAAGGCATCACGGATCGCCACGCTGGTGTGCGTGAACGCTGCCGGATTGATGATGATGAAATCGGTCCCATCCGTTCTTGCTTGTTGTATGCGATCTACCAGCGTTCCTTCAGTGTTGCTTTGGAAGTAAGCCAGCTTTGCGTCTTTTGCCTGCGCTTGTGCAGA
>JAVBYP010000036.1 GCA_030823965.1 Sideroxydans sp. | reverse complement strand
GAGATGGACGCAGCAAGCGAAGCGGAAATTGAAATATTGAACGAAATTAAAATTAATAAATTATTTTGGGTAAGAACAATTTTAGATAAAAACTTTAATAAAAATGGCGATGTTGATTTTAAGTATGGTACCAATATTGGCATGGCCAAAAAAGTAATAATATTCACGTATATAGATTTATCTTTTGATGACAAAATGATTTTGTGTCAAGACCGTAAAAAGCATAAGTTTTCAAGCGAGTTTTTTCTATTAAAACAAATGCTCGGTATAACTAGATTCGATTGTGAAGATCTATTTATAAAAGCAGAAACGTTAAGTTATACAGAAAAAAAATCATTCTTCCAAAGATTGTTTGGATAAAAAAATGGGATACTGCACTTGCCTAAGTTTAGTCTCCCATGAGTTTTTCTTCCCTCGTTTCACAGCTAGGTGGTTTAAAACGTGCGATGGATCACCTTACCGAAGTTCACGTGGGTGACGTTTATTGAAGTGGAAGCTGATCTGGTGAATCCAGAAACGACAGGCATCCTCTGTCCTTTTGCTTAATTGTCTAATAGCTTTTACATATCCAACACAAGGAGTCTTATTTTGCTTATTTCCTGGCAACAAGCCGCTCTCTTTAACACCACGTTGATAGAAGCGTCCACGCCATCCGGAGATGGCTGGGATGGAACGGGGTTCTTCGTAGTATGGCTACAGGATTCCTGTGCTGAGCTATTTCTTGTATCGAACAGGCATGTTCTTGAAAACGCAGTTGATGTTGGTTACCAAGTAACACTTCATCGGAAGTCTTCTGATGGAAGTGGATTAACGTTGAGCAACAAGCATCAGCAAGTCAGAATTGATCCATATAGCCCAATCAAAGTCCCACTGAAGTTAGAAGGCAACTATTACTCCCATTCAAACCCATTAGTCGATTTAGCGTGTGTACGTTGCACTGATATCTTAGAAAGGCCAGACACCGTTGTCGTCCCTCTTTCACAAAAGATGATTCTTGACTGGGGTGCGTCTTCTTTGTTTCCTAGCCAGCCCGTAATGTTTGTAGGTTATCCGGACAGCATCAGGGACCAAATGCACAACTTACCGATAGCTAGGACAGGTTCTATCGCAAGCCTGCCGTATGTCAACTTCGATGGACAGCCTAATTTTTTGATTGATGCTCAAGTTTGGCCCGGTTCAAGTGGCAGTCCAGTTTTCGTGCAGGGGCAAGGAGACGATGTACCCTTTTCGTTAGTTGGCGTAATACATGCGACCCGTCGAAAAGGAGATCAATCTGACACCAATATTGGTATTGGGTACGCCGTCAAGAGCTCTGAATTATTTCAATTGCTCAATTCTGCTACGCGCCAAAATGTCTAACCTTACGTTCGAGGGGGACGCTTCGTGGCGCAAGCGCTACTCGCCCCTCTCAAATCCACGTCTCTAATTCCACACATAGCTGCCGTTGGTGTATGTATGTGCCACCGGCAGTTCTGGCCGAGTAGCAGCCTCAAATAGAAAACGCTCCCGACTAGGGAGCGCTTTATCTGTGCATTCCACCAACTTAACTAAAGAACGCCGCGTTGGCTTCCGCAGGGATGGCGACGTTGGTGATCTTCGCTTTCTGTAACACTTCCCAAAAATAGCGGTACGTCGCACGATCATGCAATTCGCCGTCATATTGGATGGGACCCCACTCTGCCGCTTGTGCCGCCAACAGGATGTTGCTGGCGATGGTGACTTCGTCGTAATTCGGTTTCATGGCATCGACGATGGCGGGGATCTGGGTGGGGTAGATGCTCCACATACGCAAGAATCCGAACTCGTTACGCGCACGGCTGGCGTCAGAGAAAGTCGTCTCCGTGTTCTTGAGATCGAGGGTGACGTTGTGCGCGGGAACGACGCCGTGTGCCAATGCAGCGGCAACGACTTGTGCTTTGGCGCGTGCCAACAAGCGATGTTCGAACTGGCCGGGACTGCGCATCGCGCTGGCGGGAATGGCACCGTGGTGGCCGCTGACGAAATCCATCAGACCAAAATCTACGACCTGCAACCACGGCAGTGCGGCGATCTCATACACCTCATGCAATGCACCGTGCGTCTCGACCAAGATATGGATGGGGATCTGACGCGTGATGCCGTGCGACGCCGCCACTTTTTGGATGTAGGCGATCATCTCTGCTGCTTGTGCCGCTTTGGTGCATTTGGGGATGGTGATGTAGGCCAGCAACTTACCTGCCCCGCCAACCAAGATATCCACGTCTAATCGCCAAGCGGCGTGGGTGTAGTCATGGATGCGCGCACCTGCCATGCGGTGTTTGTTCGCTTCTGAATTCAACACACGCACGATCATCTCGGCATGTTCGCGCTCTTGCCCTGCGGCGGCTCCGTCTTCGCAATCACAGGTGATATCGAAGATGGGACCGAGACTGTCTTGCAGCGACAAAGCTTTCAGGATGAGCTTCTCACTCCCCGCGAAATGTTCGCAGCTAGGGATGATGGGGAATGGCTTCTCGCCGCCGAACAGAGCTTGATTGGGGTGAATGGCTGACATGGTTCTTCCTTATCGACGTGGAATGAAAACGGTGTAATCGAGATCGAGAACGACGTTGGGGTGATAGACACGTTTGCCGTCTTTCTCGATGTGCGTGCTGGGTATGGTCTTCGCCGCTGCGTTCTTCACACCGACCATGCGCAGACGCAAGGCACCGATGTCTTTGCGACCAGGTATCTCCCAACGTTCTAACACTTCTGTCCAAGTGTAGAAGGTGTCACCACCAAAGCTTGGGTTGCAGTGTGTGCCGGCATTGATGGCGAGTATGCCCAAGGCGTTCTCCAAGCCGTCATACGACAACGCACGACAGATGGAGATGACATGGCCGCCGTACATCAGCCTGCGTCCGAACTGGGTGTCTTTCATCATCTGCGCATCAAAGTGTAGGCGCGCATTGTTCTGATACAGCTTGGTCGCCATGGTGTGATCGGAATCATCCACGGTCATTCCCGCTGGATGGTCGATACGTTCGCCTGTTTGATAGTCGTCCCACAAGCGTTGCCCGCCGGTGAGTACAGTCTCGAACTTCGCACAATCCAAAGAGGCTGGCACTTGCAGTTGCTCGACTGGCACGACGGCGGGTAGATCAGGCACATGCGTCGCCGGTGCAGGGACGGTCTGATCCTGCTTGTGCACCATGACCCAGCGCTTCCACTCGATGACGATCTGGTGATGTTGATTGCGCGCCACCGAATGCACATAGACCACACCACTGCTTCCATTGGAATTTTGTTTAAGGCCGATGACGGTGGAGGTGGTACTCATCGTGTCACCTGCATACACGGGCGTCACAAAGCGGATGTCGGCGTAACCCAGATTGGCGACCGCATTGACTGAGATGTCGGACACGGTCTTACCGAAAGCGATGTGGAATGCGAGCAGGTCGTCTATCGGCCTATCCCGATAGCCCAAAGCATGCGCGACGGTTTGCGCGCTGGGCAGCAGATGGCGACTGCCGGTGAGCGCGATGTACAAGGCGCTATCGCCATCGGTCACGGTACGCGGTGTGGCATGTTGAAACACCTGCCCGATGTGGAAATCCTCGAAGAAGTTGCCACGACCGAGAGCTGCAG
>JAVBYP010000038.1 GCA_030823965.1 Sideroxydans sp. | reverse complement strand
TATGTGAAAGCCCAATACAAGACCTTGGGTACAGATGGTTTCGGCCGTTCCGACACGCGCAAGAAACTGCGTCACTTCTTCGAGGTGGATCGTTTCTACGTCGTCGTTGCCGCACTGAAGGCGTTGGCTGACGAAGGCAAGGTAGAGGCGAAGGAAGTCACACGTGCGATCAAGCTGTACAAGATCAACGCGGACAAACCGAACCCAACCACGGTGTAATCGAGGAGAACGACGTGGCAGAGATCAATAAAGTACAAGTACCAGACATCGGCGGATTCAAAGGCGTGACCGTCATCGAAGTGGCGATCAAGGCGGGCGAGACCATCGCCGTCGAACAGACACTCATCACCGTGGAGACCGACAAGGCGACCATGGATGTGCCGGCACCTTTCGCTGGCGTGGTGAAGGAAGTGAAGCTGAAGGTGGGCGACAAGGTTTCGGAAGGCGATCTAATCGCATTGGTGGAAGGTAGCCTCGCTAAAGCCGTCGCACCTGCGCCACAAACTGCCGCTGCCGCACCTCAGGCTGCTGCGCCTGTCGCAGCCAAGCCTGCTCCCGTGGCAGCACCCGTTGTGGCGACACCTGCACCAGCCCCTTCCGGTGGCAACGCCCACGCCAGCCCGTCCATCCGTCGTTTCGCGCGTGAACTCGGCGTGAATCTGACGCAGGTCGGCGGTAGTGGCGAAAAAGGTCGTGTCACCAAAGAAGACGTGCAGAACTTCGTCAAACAATCGCTCGCCAAACCTGCGACAGGTGGTGGAGCTTTGCCAGGACTGCTGCCTTGGCCGGACGTGGATTTCGCCAAATTCGGCGAGATCGAGACCAAGGCGCTGTCACGCATCAAGAAGATATCTGGCGCGAACCTGCATCGCAACTGGGTGATGATCCCGCACGTGACGCAATTCGAAGAAGCCGACATCAGCGAGATGGAAGCCTTCCGCAAAGAACTAGGGGCCGAATACGCGAAGCAGAACCTGAAGATCACGCCACTGGCCTTCATGCTGAAGGCTTGCGCGATCACGTTGAAACATTTCCCTGACTTCAACGCTTCGCTAGATGCGAGCGGCGAGAATCTGGTGCTGAAGAAGTACATCCACATCGGTGTCGCGGTCGATACACCGAATGGCTTGATGGTCCCTGTCATCCGTGACGTGGATCAAAAAGGCATCGTGCAATTGGCGAAGGAATTGGGCGAAGTCAGCGCCAAAGCGCGTGACCTGAAGATCACTGCAGCCGACATGCAAGGTGGTTGCTTCTCCATCTCCAGCTTGGGCGGCATCGGTGGCACGGCATTCACCCCCATCATCAATGCACCGGAAGTCGCCATCTTGGGTGTGTCCCGTTCCAGCATGAAGCCCGTATGGAAAGACGGCGAGTTCGTGCCGCGTCTGATGTTGCCGCTGTCCTTGTCATACGACCATCGTGTGATCGACGGCGCTGCTGCTGCGCGCTTCACCACCTACCTTGCGCATGTGCTGGCTGACATGCGTCGTTTGGCACTGTAAGCAGTGGGCATCGCACCGATCGGCATCCTTGGGGGGACGTTCGACCCCATCCACAACGGTCACCTGCGCCTCGCGCAGGAAGCCTTGGAACAATGCCGCATGCAGCAGGTGCGATTCCTCCCCAACGGCACACCGCCGCATCGCACACCCCCTGTCGCTTCAGCCGAAGCGCGCATGGACATGGTGCGCACAGCCTTGCATGGTCATCATGAATTCAGCGTGGATGTGCGCGAGGTTTATCGCACCGACCCGTGTTACACCGTGGACACGCTGACCAGTCTGCGTACCGAGTTCGGCAACGAACAACCGCTGTGCCTGTTGCTGGGTAGTGATGCTTTCCTGAATCTCCATACTTGGCACGAATGGCGGCGCGTATTCGAGCTGGCACACATCGTGGTGATGCAGCGCCCCGGAAAGCCTCTAGGCAATGCGATAGAAACTGCCGACGGCGCACTGAAAGAAGAGTATCGTGCGCGCCTCGCGCCTGCACCGCGTCGTTTGCACGAATCGGCAAGTGGCACCATCGTCGCGCTGGATATGCCTTTACTCGACATCTCCGCCACCGACATCCGCCGCCGTTGCGCAGAACATAAGAACATCCGCTATCTCACCCCAGATGGCGTCGCCCATTACATTTATTCTCAGAAGACTTACACGACATGCTAACTACCGAACAAAAAATCGCCGCGATCAAAGACGCTTTGGAAGATGTCAAAGCCGTCGATATCGAGATCATCGACACCAGCAAGAAGAGCCCATTGTTCGAGTGCATGATCATTGCCAGCGCGCAATCGACACGCCAGACCAAAGCGCTTTCCGACAACGTCGAGAAGAAACTCAAAGCCTTGGGCGAAGAAGCATTGAGCACCGAAGGCGAAGGCAGCGGCGAATGGATCTTGGTGGATTTCGGCGAAGTGCTCGTCCACATCATGCAACCGCCAGTACGTGCTTATTACAACCTCGAAGAGTTGTGGGGCGTACAACCTAAGGCGCGCGTCCCAGCGGCAAAATGAAACTCCTGATCCTCGCGGTGGGCAATAAGATGCCGTCGTGGATCACCGAGGGCTTCAACGAATACGCCAAGCGCATGCCGCGTGAGGCCACCATCACCCTCATCGAGATCAAACCCGAAGCGCGTAACAGCGGCAAGACTGCGGCTCAGATCATGGAAGCCGAGGCGACACGCATCCGTGCTGCCCTGCCCGCTGGTGCGTTCTGTATCGCGCTCGATGAACATGGCGCGACACCCACCACCAAGCAACTCACCCAACAGATGAAGGATTGGATGCAGCAAGGGCGCGATGTCGCCTTTGTCATCGGCGGGGCGGACGGCTTGCACGACACCATCAAACATCAGGCTCAGCATCTGATGGCGCTCTCCGCCTTCACCCTACCGCACGGCATGGTGCGTGTGATATTGGCTGAACAGTTGTATCGAGCGCATAGCTTGATGCACAATCACCCGTATCACCGCGAATAACGAACCGCTCACATGTCTCTCAACAAGCCACGCCTCTACCTCGCTTCGCAAAGCCCACGCCGCCGTGAACTGCTCAAGCAGGTCGGCATCCACTTCGAACCTTTGTTGCTGCGCAATGACCCGCGCCGAGGTATCGATGTGGACGAGATACCGCTGCACGGCGAACTGCCCGAGGTATATGTCGAGCGTGTCTGCCGTGAAAAAGCGGCTGCCGCTGTGCAAGCCGTCACGTTCCGCAACTTGAGGCCGGCCCCCATCTTGACCGCCGATACCATCGTGACCATAGACGGCAACATCCTTGGCAAGCCCAGTGATGACCAACATGCAGCCGAGATGTTGCACAGCCTGTCAGGCAAGCAGCATCAGGTCCTCACTGCCGTGGCGGTCGTCTTGGGTGAGCGTATCGAGTGCCGCACATCGAACAGCACCATCACCTTCGCCACCTTGAGCGACAGCGACATCCGACGTTATCTACGAACGGGCGAAGCGCATGGCAAGGCGGGTTCTTATGGCATCCAAGGCCATGCGGGTGCTTTCGTGGAACGGCTCGAAGGAAGTTATACCGGCGTGGTCGGTCTGCCTTTGTTCGAGACAGTAGAATTACTTAAATCATTCGGTATCGCCACAGCATGA
>JAVBYP010000154.1 GCA_030823965.1 Sideroxydans sp. | reverse complement strand
TTCGCTTGCACTATGCGAGAACACGAAACTGAAACCAGCAAAGACCAACGTGTTGGCCCCCGCGATCGACAAGGAATCAAAAGGTGGGAATAGCGTCAGAAAAACCAGATTGAAAAAGCCGACCCATAAGGTGATCTTTTGCTTTTGGTTCATGTCGACTCCCCTCTAAATGCAGCTTGTCAGTGATACTAACGCCGAGCCAACTCCCGCGACAAATCTTGCCTCAATCGAACGCCACATCCCCCTCGTCCACCTTCGCCCCCAGCTGCATGTTCTTGAAGTCGAACAATCCACCATCGAGCAGATGTGAGGGTTTGACGTTCTGCATGGCAGAGAAGATGGTCTGCGAACGTCCAGGATACTGACGCTCCCAATCGGTAAGCATCTGCTTGATGTTCTGACGTTGCAGGTTCTCTTGCGAGCCGCACAGGTTGCACGGGATGATGGGGAACTCCATGCCGCGCGCATAACGCGAGATGTCCTTCTCGGCGCAATAGGCCAGTGGACGAATGACGATGTGGTCGCCCTTGTCGGTCACCAATTTAGGCGGCATCGCTTTCAACTTACCAGCGAAGAACATGTTCAAGAACAGTGTCTCCACCATATCGTCGCGGTGGTGTCCTAGCGCGATCTTGTTCGCGCCCAGCTCACCCGCCACTTTGTAGATGATGCCGCGACGCAGACGCGAGCACAGTGAACAGGTCGTTTTCCCTTCGGGGATCTTCTCTTTGACGATGGAATAGGTGTCTTGCGTCTCGATGTGGAAATCGACACCGAGGTTCTTCAGATAATTTGGCAACACATCCGCTGGAAAACCCGGCTGCTTCTGATCCAGATTCATCGCCACGATCTTGAAATCGATGGGCGCGCGTTTGCGCAACGTGAGGAGTATGTCCAACAGCGTGTAGGAATCCTTACCGCCACTCAGGCACACCATCACGGTGTCGCCCTCTTCGATCATGTTGAAGTCACCGATGGCTTTGCCGACTTGGCTTTCTAACCTGCCCTTGAGACGATTGAAGTTAGTGGAATGGGATTCGAAGTGGATGGGTTGGACGATGTCGTTCATGTGATTCTCAAATGTTGATACTGCGCCCGCCATCGACTGCGATGACTTGGCCTGTGATATAGGGTGCATCGGCGATGAGGAATCTGACCGTCTTGGCGATGTCGTCAGGCTCTCCCTCGCGCTTGAGCAAGGTGTGCGCGACGATGTGCTTACGCTGCTCGGCATCCTGCCATGCCTCACCTTCAGGCCAGATGATGACCCCAGGGGCGACCGCATTCACGCGCACCTGCGGTGCCATCTCCTGCGCCAACGATTTGGTCAGCGCCACCAAGCCAGACTTCGCCACGCTGTACAACAGATGACCCTGCATGGGGCGCTCGGCATGGATGTCCGCGATGTTGACGATACAACCATTGCGTCGCCGCAACTCTACCGCCGCAGCTTGTGCAAGATACATGGGTGCCTTCAGATTGGTACCTACCAAGTCCAGCCATTGCGATTCATCGACTTCTGCCAATGGCGTCGCATAGAAACTGGAAGCGTTATTGATGAGTGCATCCAAGTGACCGAAACAACGAATCGCTTCCTCGACCATGGGCTTCAATGCCGCCACATCCACCAGGTCGGCCTGAACACACTGTGCGGAATCTTTACGGATCGCGTTCAATTCTGAACGCAAGGCGAGTGCTTCATTGAGGGAACTGCGATAGTGGATGACGATGTTGGCCCCCGCCGCGTGCAAACGACGCGTGATGGCCGCGCCTACGCGCTTCGCCCCGCCTGTCACCAATACCGTTTTGCCTTGCATGCCTGTCTCCACTACACTTCGCTCACTTTTGAATTATACCCGACCATGCGCGCCAACCTTCCCACTCCCAGCCCTGATGCCATCGCCCACAGCGAGCGCCTGAGCGAACTCATCCGCCACGACATCGCTACCCAAGGTGGTTGGATACCATTCTCGCGTTTCATGGAGCTGGCGCTGTATGCACCGGGCTTGGGCTACTACACGGCAGGTGCGCGCAAGTTCGGTGAAGCAGGCGACTTCATCACCGCCCCCGAACTTTCCACCTTGTTCGGCCGCACCCTCGCCAAGCAACTCGTCGCAGTGATGCAGGCGAGTACACCGCACATCCTCGAACTCGGCGCGGGCAGCGGCAAACTGGCCTTGGATATCCTCACCGAGCTGGAGAAGCACGACGCGCTTCCAGAAAGTTATTCGATACTCGAAGTCAGCGCCGACCTGCGCGAACGTCAACAAGCATTGATACAAGAACGCGTACCGCATCTCGCGGACCGAGTTAAGTGGCTAGATGTGTTACCCGAAAAGATATCGGGGGCAGTCATCGGCAACGAAGTGCTCGACGCACTCCCTGTGCATCTCATCCATTGGTCAGAAGGTCGCATCCTTGAGCGCGGCGTGACCAGTAACGGCCCCACCTTCGCGTGGCAAGACCGCATCCCCGAGAACGCAGCCCTGCTCGCTATCGCCAAGGACATCACCGTACCTGACGACTACCTGAGCGAGGTCTCACTGGCAGCGCGCGGCCTCATCGCCAGCCTGAGTGAACGCCTAGAAAAAGGTGTGATGCTGTTCATCGACTACGGCTTCGGCAGTGCCGAGTATTACCACCCGCAACGCTCGCGTGGCACATTGATGTGCCACTACCGCCACCACGCGCACAACGACCCGTTCTATCTATTAGGCTTGCAGGACATCACCGCCCACGTCGATTTCACTGCCATCGCCGAAGCCGCTATCGACCATGGTGCACATTTCTTGGGCTACACCTCACAAGCGCATTTCCTCATCAACAACGGCGTGACTGATCTCTTGAGCGAGGTCTCACCGGAAGATGTGCGCGCCTACGCCCCGCTCTCTAGCCAATTCCAAAAACTCACCAGCCCCGCCGAGATGGGCGAGCTGTTCAAAGTCATCGCATTGGGTAAAGGAATGGAAGGACCCTTGGCGGGATTCTTACGTGGGGATATGTCGCGCCGCTTGTGATGTCTGCCGTGAAACTACGAAAGAAGTTCTCGGGCCGCCTTGAGTTCGCTATTGAATCTCTCGAAGAACGTCTGCAACGTCTCTTTATCCAACCAAAGTTTTCTCACCGCAGAGATCTTGTACCAATCGATCAGATTTACAGTTGAAGGATTGAGCATGTTCGCGACAGTGACAACATCGGAATACGAAGCAAGTAACTCGCCGGAATCGCGCTGAAGGTCTTCGTGCGCAACGATGACTTTTGTCAGCTCTTCAGGGAACTCCCATTTCACCAACAATCTTTCACCGACCTTTGCCCTGAATCTTCTGGCGAGGGAATTGAGTGTCTCTTCATCCAGATCGTTGATGTTCTTCTCTGCGAAAAGGCATAAAGGCAAAGTACCGATGTCGTGCACCAAACCCGCCAACATGGCCTGATCTGGATTGAGATGTTTGAGGTTTTTGGCCAACACATAACTGATGGCTGCGACCTCACGACTATGTGCCCAGAAATCCGCGATATAACGTTTGGTGACTGGATGATTCGCGACAGAGAGTTTGTTCATCGTGACTGTGATGACGATATTGCGAAGTGACTTGTAGCCTATCCTAGAGACCGCCGGCATCACTTTATCCACCTTAGGCTTACCACTATAGATGGCGCTGTTAGCGGACTTG
>JAVBYP010000040.1 GCA_030823965.1 Sideroxydans sp. | reverse complement strand
CTTGGCGCGCAGGGTATTCAAATCTTGCTTGTTATCCAGAAGGTTCTGTCCATCCAGCAGGACTTCCCCTGTTGCGCTTTGATTTGGATAGAGTTGGTACATGCGATTGAAGGAACGCAGCAACGTTGATTTTCCGCAACCAGAAGGTCCGATGAACGCGGTCACCATTTTTTCAGGAATGGTCAAGTTGATGTCCTTGAGTGCTCGCTCTTTTCCATAGAAGAAATTGAGATTGCGCACGATCAGCTTGGGTGTGGTGATGATAGCTTCTGCGGTCATTGCTATTCGTCCTTAGTGACTATTAGGGGTTTGGCGGAACATGATTCGCGCCGCGATGTTCAAGAGCAATACGCTCATTGTGATGAGTAATGCGCCCGCCCAGGCAAGACTCTGCCAATCGGAATAGGGACTCATTGCGAACTGGAATATGACCACCGGCAGGTTGGCCATCGGTTGGTTCATGTCAGTGCTCCAGAACTGATTGTTCAGCGCGGTGAACAGGAGTGGTGCTGTCTCGCCACTGATGCGGGCGACGGCTAGCAACACACCAGTCAAAATCCCTGCGCGCGCCGCACGTAAGGTGACGAAGTTGATGATCTTCCATTGCGGTGTGCCTAAGGCGGCAGCAGCTTCGCGCAGACTGTTAGGGATGAGGCGCAGCATGTTCTCGGTCGTGCGGATCACCACGGGTATGACCAAGATAGAGAGCGCCAAAGTACCGCCCCAGCCAGAGAAGTGTCCGACTTTGATCACGTACATTTCGTACACGAAGAGGCCGATGACGATGGAAGGGGCGGATAACAATACGTCATTGATGAAGCGCGTGACCGGAGCAAGCCAGCCGCGTTGACCGAACTCGGCTAGGTATGTTCCAGCGAGGATGCCGATAGGAGTTCCGATGAATGTCGCGATGATCACCATCATAATGCTTCCGAAGATGGCGTTGATCAACCCGCCGGTGCTACCTGGGGGAGGTGTGGTTTGGGTGAACACGTGCATACCCAATCCAGGTAGGCCATGCTCAAGCAGTGTCCACAATATCCAGCCTAACCAGAACAGGCCGAAAATCATGGCGAGCACGGAGATTGTCAAGCCCAGAGCGTTTATGAAACGACGGCGTAAATAGAGATCGAACATATCAGGCACCATGTCCTTCTCGCTGTTGCAATCTATGCAACATCATGCGAGCGAGAGAAAGTACAACGAAGGTGATGAAGAACAGTATCAAGCCCAATTCGATGAGGGCTGAGGTGTACAAATCACCGACCGCTTCGGCGAATTCGTTCGCAAGTGCGGAAGAGATACTGTTGCCTGGCATCAAAAGTGATTGATTCAATTCATGCGCATTGCCGATGACGAAGGTGACTGCCATCGTCTCTCCCAGAGCCCGTCCCAGCCCAAGCATGATGCCACCGACCACGCCGATCTTAGTGTAGGGCAATACGATTTTCATCATCACTTCCCATGTGGTCGCGCCCAGACCATAGGCAGATTCCTTGAGCATGGGGGGGACAACATCAAACACATCTCGCATCACTGAAGCGATGAAAGGGATGACCATGATGGCCAAGATGATGCCTGCGGTGAGCATGCCGATACCCATAGGCGGACCGGAAAAGAAGGGGCCAAGGATGGGCCATGTGCCAATGTTATCGTTGAGCCAAGGTTCGACATGATCTGCAAACAGTGGGGCAAATACGAACAAACCCCACATGCCGTAGATGATGCTGGGGATTCCTGCTAACAACTCGATTGCAATGCCAAGCGGACGGCGCAACCAGAGTGGAGCTATCTGCGTCAGAAAGATGGCGATACCTAAGCTGACTGGGATTGCGATCAGCAGGGCGATGCCTGACGTAATGAGTGTACCGACGATGGGGATCAGTGCGCCGAATTTGTCGTTGACTGGATCCCAATCAGAGCTGGTTAGGAATCCGAAACCAAATGCATTGATTGCCGGCATGCTACCGATCACGAGAGATACAATGATGGCAACGAGCAAACCTAGTACGGAGAAGGCTGCGAGTCGTGTCAGGTTGCGGAACAACGCGTCAAGCACTGTTTGTCGTTTGTGTAGCGAGTCGCTCAGTAAATTCGGCATGTTCAGGTCGTTTGGTTATAAATGAAGCAGGGGCCTAAAAGCCCCTGCGATTGTAACTTAATCGCACTACTTACTTTTACAGCACATTGTTAGAGCTGTCGTTAAGTCAGCTCATAGCATTCAATATGGATAGTGGTTTTCAATTTGGCAGGCATTTGGACATGCAATATGTGCTAGTGACTACCATGCTGGAAACTCCCTTTTCCGTTAGCGATGCGCATCCTATTCGATGATTGTTACGCAATTATTACACATACTGGTAATTACCCAATAGCAGGTCGTTTTGCTCAACCATTCTATGAGGGGCGAAGTGTCGGATTGACCGAGATGCGTTTCATCGTTACTATCTAGGACCTCAAAACGTATAAAAAGAAACCAAATGCGTCGCAAGTTAGTGGTGGGAAATTGGAAGATGTACGGTAATCTGGCGCGCAACAAGGCGTTGCTGGAAGGCGTGCTCAGTGGAGTCCGTGAGTTGCGCAATGCCGATTATGGTGTGTGCGTACCTTATCCATATTTAGCACAAGCTCAATCAATGTTGCAGGGAAGTAACATCGCTTGGGGTGCTCAGAACGTGAGTCAGAACGAGCAAGGCGCCTTCACTGGCGCTGTCGCTGCCGGCATGTTGGTCGATTTTGGTTGTCGGTATGTCATCATCGGGCACTCAGAGCGTCGTGCCCTCTTTCATGAGAGCAACGATATCGCGGCAACAAAGTTCGATACAGCCATCAAGGCCGGATTGACACCGATTTTTTGTGTTGGTGAAACATTGGCTGAGCGCGAGAGTGGTGTGACTGAGCAAGTGGTCGCGCGTCAATTGGAAGTCATCCTTAATCATGTGGGTGCGCAAGCGGTAGCCAAATCGGTCATCGCTTATGAGCCCGTGTGGGCGATTGGAACTGGCAAGACTGCGACTCCGGAGCAAGCTCAGGCAGTACATGCTTTCATCCGACAGCGCGTTGCTAATCTGGATGCAACTGTTGCTCAAGGTTTGCAAATCCTTTACGGCGGCAGTATGAAGCCGGGTAATGCGGCAGAACTGTTGTCTCAGCCGGATATAGATGGTGGTTTGATTGGCGGCGCCTCATTGGTGGCCGAAGAGTTCGTAGCGATCTGTCGCGCTGCGCAATAATTATTAGTGGTTGGAGTCGAGTGTGGAAACAATAGTTTGGGTAGTGCATATCATCACAGCAGTTGTCTTGGTCGGTTTGGTTCTGATCCAGCACGGTAAAGGCGCCGACATGGGTGCAGCCTTCGGTACCGGTTCGGCAGGTAGTCTTTTCGGATCCAGCGGTTCGGCTAATTTTTTGAGCCGTAGCACCAAGTACGCTGCGGCTGTTTTCTTTGTCACCAGCTTATCGCTGACCTACCTTTATTCCCAGCCGCAGCAATCCGCTGGTGTGATGGATAGGGTTGATGTCAATGCGATCCAGAAGGATGCGCCAGTAGTGGTTGACACGTCTGACTCCAAGGCAAAAGAAATACCGAAGTAATAAAAGAATCACGCGGAGTTGGCGGAATTGGTAGACGCGCAGCCTTGAGGTGGCTGTGTCCGAAAGGACGTGAGGGTTCGAGTCCCTTGCCCCGCACCA
>JAVBYP010000210.1 GCA_030823965.1 Sideroxydans sp. | reverse complement strand
ATCCCTTCTTGGAACGGGAACGCGAACAATACGAACACCCATTGCCTAGCCGCGAGTACATCTTGCAGGTGCTGGCAGAAAAAGGCGTACCGGTTGAGCCAGAAGACCTCTGCGCGTTACTGCATATCGAATTGCATGAGGAAGAACTGTTCACGCGTCGTTTGAAAGCGATGGAGCGCGACGGTCAGATCATGCGCAACCGCAAACGTGCCATCTGTGTGGTCGATAAGCTCGACCTCATCAAAGGCAAAGTGCAAGGTCATCCTGATGGCTTCGGCTTCCTGATCCCTGAAGATGGCAGTGCAGATTTGGTCTTGAGTGCGAAAGAGATGCACAAGGCCTTGCACGGCGACACCGTGATGGCGCGTGTCGGCGGAGAAGATAAACGTGGACGCCGCGAAGCGAACATCGTTGAAGTGTTGGAACATGCCAATACACGTGTGGTGGGTCGTATCTACGAAGAACACGGCATCAAGTTCGTCGTCGCCGAGAATCGCCGCATCAGCCAAGACATCCTAGTCGCAGCAGGAGAACACGGCGAAGCCAAGACGGGGCAGGTCGTCATCTTGGAGATACTGCAACAACCGTCAAAGCATGCGCAACCTATCGGCCGCATCGTCGAGGTGTTGGGCAACTATGCCGATCCAGGCATGGAGATCGAGATCGCACTGCGCAAGCACGATCTGCCGAACGAGTTCCCGCATGATGCAGAAAAACAAGCCAAGGCATTCTCGCCTATGGTGAAACCAGAAGATTATGCGGGGCGAGAATCTGTCGTGAAGTTGCCTTTGGTGACTATCGACGGCGAGACTGCACGCGACTTCGATGATGCAGTTTATTGCGAACCGAACAGCAAGGGATTCCGTCTGGTGGTCGCTATCGCTGACGTGAGCGCCTATGTGAAACCGGGAGATGCGCTGGACAAAGAAGCCATCAATCGCGGCAACTCTGTTTACTTCCCGCGTCGTGTGATCCCGATGTTGCCGGAAGAATTATCGAATGGATTGTGTTCGCTGAATCCCAATGTCGAACGTCTGTGTATGGTCTGCGACATGCAGATCAGCGCCGAGGGCGAGATCCAATCGCATCGTTTCTATCCATCCGTGATGTTCTCGCAGGCACGTCTGACCTACACCAAGGTCGCCGACATGATCGCGAACCCGCAAGGTGAGAACGCGCGCGAATACGCAGCGGTACTGCCTCACATCAACAATCTGTACAAGTTGTTCCAAGTCCTGCTGCAAGCTCGTGCGAAACGCGGCGCGATCGACTTTGAGACGGTAGAGACACAGATGATCTTCACCGATCAAGGCAAGATCGAAAAGATCATCCCTGTGGTGCGTAACGATGCACACAAGCTCATCGAAGAATGCATGTTGGCGGCTAACGTCTGCGCAGCGGCGTTCTTGAAAGAGCATGAGCATCCTATCCTGTACCGCGTACACGAAGGTCCGACGCCAGAGAAGCTGGAAGCCGTGCGAGAGTTCTTCAAAGAATTCGGTCTGCAACTGGGCGGCGGAGACGATCCGCAAGCTGGAGATTATTCCAAGCTGCTCAAACAGATCAAAGGCCGTCCCGATGCAGGATTGTTGCAGACCGTGATGTTGCGTTCATTGCGTCAAGCCGTGTATGCACAAGAGAACCTAGGCCACTTCGGTTTGGGTTACGAGGCTTACGCCCACTTCACATCGCCTATCCGTCGCTATCCGGATCTGTTGGTGCATCGCGCCATCAAGGCGGTGCTGGAAGGTAAGAAATACAAACCGCAACTCAAGTGGGCTGAACTCGGTGTGCATTGCTCCATGACAGAACGCCGCGCAGACGATGCGACGCGTGATGTGGAAGCGTGGCTCAAATGCTTCTACATGCGTGACCATCTGGGCAGTGAGTTCGCAGGCACCATCTCTTCCGTCACGGGTTTTGGTCTGTTCATCTCCTTGGACGATCTATATGTCGAAGGTTTGGTTCACGTGTCCGAGCTGGGCGCGGACTACTACCATTTTGATGCGGCGAAACATCAGATGTTGGGTGAACGTACCGGCAAGCGTTACCGTCTGGGCGATCGCGTGAAGGTCAAAGTAGTGCGTGTGGATATGGAAAGCACCAAGATCGATTTCACTTTGGTGGGTGAAGTCGTTCACGCTGCCGATACTCTCAACGTCGGTGCATGGGGCGCAAGCACCCCGAAGAAAGTTAAAGCAGAAGCTAAAAAAGCAGAATCCAAAGGTAAGAAGGCAGGAAAACGTCATGGCTGAGTCACGCATCATTCACGGCTTCCATGCCGTCACTGCCCGCATCCGTCAGAACGCAGACAGCGTGATGGAAGTGTTCGTCGATCCATCCCGCAAGGACCCGCGCGCGCGCGACCTGTTGAAGTTGGCAGAGAGCAACGATGTGCGCATCATCAATGTCGATGGCAAGCGCCTCGACGGCATGGCAGGAACGCCACGTCATCAAGGTGTCGCAGCCCGTGTGGACGCAGCACAAAAAGTCCAACATCTGGATGACGTGCTGGATACCTTGACCGAGCCAGCTTTGATATTGGTGTTGGATGGCGTGCAAGACCCACACAATCTGGGCGCATGCTTGCGCAGCGCAGATGCATTTGGCGTACATGCCGTCATCGCTCCCAAAGATCGCGCAGTGGGCATCAACGCCACGGTAGAAAAAGTCGCCTGCGGCGCGGCACAGACCGTGCCCTACATCACCGTCACCAATCTCGCGCGCACCCTGCGTGAATTGAAAGAACGCGACATCTGGGTCATCGGCATGGATGGCGAAGCGACGACGGAATTGCATCAGGTGAAACACAAAGGCGCAGTAGCTTTTGTGTTGGGTGCGGAAGGTGAAGGCATGCGCCGCTTGACCAAAGATACCTGCGACCAGCTCGTGCGTATCCCAATGCAAGGCAGCGTTGAAAGCCTGAACGTGTCCGTCAGTACCGGCGTATGCCTGTATGAAGCCAGAAGGCAGCGCGTCATCTGATAGGGAGCGAAAGCGTGTTGATGCAGAAATTCAACTTCTCGATCCAAACCCGCGACGGACAGAAGATCGTCAGCGTCGTCATCGCGGGGAAAGATCAGGAAGATGCAGAACGCAAGCTACGCCAGATGTACCACCATTGCGAGATCATCAGTTGCAACGCCAATCAGATGGACGACCACAAGACTCCTCAAATTATGTCCGTTGAGGACATCATCACACTCATATCGAAGTAAAGGTTCTGTATTGAACTTCAGCGGTCAGCCAGAAAATTTCAACTAGCACGTTGGCACTTAGCGTCTGTAATTTGGCCGAAGAAGTGCTTCATTCAAAAATTAATTGAAGACCGTTATCCAAACATCATGAGTCGTAGCAGTTCTAATAATTCCAATAAGACCACTGCATCGGACCCTCAGCCTGGATTAATATTCTTCACGAAGGATTCAAACTCATTTGCTGAGACTGGCTTGCTAAAGTAGTAACCTTGAACTTCATCGCACCCCTGCATCCTGAGGAACGAAAGCTGAGCTGCCGTTTCAACGCCCTCTGCAATCGTTTTGATACCCAGGCCACTAGCCATATTGATGATCGCAGTGACGATCGCCTTATCTTCAGAATTATGCGTAACATCCCGGACAAAGGATTGGTCGATTTTTAGTTTGTAGACTTTGAATTTCTTCAGATAGCTCAAGCTTGAATACCCAGTACCAAAGTC
>JAVBYP010000074.1 GCA_030823965.1 Sideroxydans sp. | reverse complement strand
AAACACCCAAAGAGAATCTCTCATTCTCTCCCGCTGCCGCCAGCGCCGATCTGATGACATTCGCCAAAGAACTGGAGATACGCAACAAGCTCGATTCATCGGCTATAGCACCTACGATACAGATCGCCACGCCACAAGCGAACCTTGTGCAATCCATGGCAAGCGCAGCACCTACGATCGCACCCGCCACGCAGCTGGTGATGGACACCCCAGTCAGCCAAAAGCAATGGGGCAACGAGTTCAGCCAGAAGATAACTTGGATGGCGACTCAGCAAGACCAACATGCTGAATTGCACCTGAATCCCGCCCAACTCGGGCCGGTCGACGTGGTCATCAAAGTCAGCGGAGACCAAGCCACGGCTCAATTCACTTCAGCACACGCTGCCGTACGCGAAGTGATCGAACAATCCATCCCTAAACTTCGTGAGATGTTGGCCGATAATGGAATCATGTTGGGTAATACTACGGTCAGCGATCAGGCTCCGCGTGAGCAACGCGGCGAGTTTGGCAACCAACGTCAGACCGCTCCGAATGGTCGTGTACTAGAATCTGCCCCCTCCAACATGAGTGATACACGTGTGGTCACCCCATCGAGTCGTCATAACGGCATGGTGGACACCTTCGCCTGACATTCAAAATAAGGCTGGAAACCCCACCTTTTCCTTAGATGCCAGGCGTTGACCACGCGGGATAATCCAAACCAATCGAAAGGAAACAGAAATGTCCAAGCCCGCAAAACCCGCTGCTCCCGCCGCTCCTGCTGAGGGCGCAGCGCCTCCCAAGAGCAAAAAGATGTTGTTCATCATCATCGGAATCGTGGTGTTGGCCATCGCTGGGGGTGCTGGTTGGTATTTCACCAAAGGACATGCCCCTGAAGGCGAACATGCGGAAGAAGTGAAGGCCGAACCCGTGCATGAACCCAAATACGTCATGCTGGGTGAGAACTTCACAGTCAATCTGCTCCATGAAGACGGCGACCAATACCTACAAGCGGGCATCACCCTCAAGATCCTTGATCCATCACTGGAAGAAAAGATCAAAGCGCGCATGCCTGAGATCAAGAGCAAATTGTTGTTCTTGCTCTCCAACAAATACCCTTCGGAGTTGCAAACTGCCGCCGGCAAACAGAAGCTGGTGAGCGACATCATCGCCGAGACCGACTACGTGTTGGGACTTGGTCCTGCTCCTGTGCATACGCCCCCTGTTGCTGATGCACACGCGACTGCACCTGCAGCAGATGCACACGCAGCCCCACCTGCCGCCGATGCTCATGCAGCCCCTGCCGCAAGTGGCCATGCTGCACCAGCAGTTGACCCACATGCCGCACCACCCGCTTCCGCAGTTGCTGCCAGCGGTGTGGCCGCTCCATTGCCACACAAGACGACAGGTATCGTGGACGTATTGTTCACCGCCTTCATCATCCAATGATATCGAGCTGATGCCATGAGCGAATTCTTATCCCAAGACGAAGTCGACTCGCTACTGCGAGGGGTCACGGGTGAGGTCGAAGAAGTCAAGGAAGACGCCTCAGCAGGAGGCGTCAAATCCTACAACATGGCGACGCAAGAGCGCATCGTGCGTGGGCGCATGCCCACCATGGAGATCATCAACGAGCGCTTCGCACGACTGTTCCGCATCGCGCTCTATAACTTCATCCATCGCAGTTCGGAGGTCTCCGTCGGACCAGTGAAGGTGGTGAAGTTCTCTGAATTCATCCGTAACCTACCCGTTCCAGCCAACCTCAATCTGGTCTCGGTCAAACCTTTGCGCGGTACGGCACTATTCATCTTCGACCCCAATCTGGTGTTCATGGTGGTGGATAGTTTGTTCGGTGGTGATGGTCGTTTCCACACCCGCGTCGAAGGACGTGAGTTCACCCAGACCGAACATCGCATCATCCAAAAGTTGCTGGAAGTCTTGTTCGAGACCTATACAAAATCTTGGGAGTCTGTGCAGAAACTGGAATTCGAGTTCCAACGTTCCGAAGTGAACCCACAGTTCGCCAACATCGCCACCCCGAATGAGGTGGTGGTGGTCACGACCTTTGAAGTGGAGTTCACCGGTGTCGGCGGTTCCATCCACATCTGCATGCCTTACGCGATGATCGAACCGATCCGCGAGCTGCTCTATAGCACCATGCAGGGCGACCACGTCATTGCGGATAAACGCTGGCTACATATGTTGGCAAAGCAGATCCAATCAGCGGACATCGAGCTCACTGCAGTATTGGGCCATGCCAACGTCACTTTGGATGACGTCTTGAAGATGAAAAACAACGACATCATCCCGCTGGAAGTACCCGAGAACGTCAATGTGATGGTGGATGGTGTGCCGGTGATGGAATGTAAGTACGGTGTAGCAAATACGCATTACGCGCTGAAGGTTGAAAAGATGCTCGCCACGGAAACGGGTGAGGCGATCAATGGAGGAAAAAATGGCTGAAGAAACCGCAGATCAAATCAGTGCTGACGACTGGGGCGCCGCCATGGCAGAACAAGCCGCCGCACCCGAACCTGTTGCACAACCTCACGTCTTCGAGCAACTAGGCGGAACAGGTGTGGGAACCGCGCACAACGACTTGGACATGATCCTCGACATCCCAGTGCAACTCACTGTGGAACTCGGACGCACCAAGATGCCGATCAAGAACCTACTCCAACTCGCTCAGGGTTCGGTGGTGGAATTGGCAGGCATGGCGGGCGAGCCGCTGGATGTTCTCATCAACGGCTTCCTCATCGCACAGGGTGAAGTGGTTGTGGTGAACGACAAATTGGGCATCCGCCTCACCGACATCATTACCCCGTCGGAGCGCCTGCGCCGCATCAACAAATAGCGGAGATCCCGATATGAGATACCAACAAGTTGCTGCCTTCTTTGCAGCATCCTTCTCCCCGCTCGTCTCCGCTGTCGAGACGGCACGCCCCACCTTCACACCGCCCCCTACTGCGGCAGTGTCAACGGGCAGCGTGTTGCAAGTCATCGTGAGTCTGCTGTTGGTGCTCGCCGCGGTGGTGATGGTGGCTTGGGTATTGAAGCGCATCAATCTGCCTCAACAAGGTGCCGCGAGTGCGCTCAAAGTCATCAGCGGTGTCGCTGTCGGTCAACGTGAACGTGTCGTGCTGGTGGAAGTGAATGACACATGGCTCGTCGTCGGTGTCGCCCCTGGTCAAGTGAACGCTTTACACAGCATGCCCAAGGGCAGCATCCCTATTCAAGCCAATGCGGCGGGAAATCCGAGCAACGATTTCCAAAGTTGGCTGAAAAAGATGATGGAGAAGCGCAATGCTTAGCTTCTCTATGAACCGAGGACACAGATCGACCGGATTGGTATATCGGCCTGATCTGACCGTGACCGCAACCAAGAGAGTGCGATGGTTGTCGTCCGCGCTCATCAGCATCCATCCCTTGCTGATCCTCTTTCTGTTGTTCGCCTTCGCCACGCCTTTATATGCCGCCGAACCGGGTTTGATCTCAGTGTCGAGCACACCCACTGCGGGGGGCGGACAGACCTATACGCTCAGTCTGCAGACGCTGATCCTCATCTCGTCGCTCACTTTCTTGCCAGCCATTCTGCTGATGATGACAGGCTTCACGCGCATCATCATCGTGCTGTCGTTGTTGCGTTCTGCCATCGGCACACCTGCCTCCCCGCCCAATCAAGTATTGATCGGCTTGGCCCTGTTCCTCACCTTCTTCGTGATGTCGCCCGTGCTGGACAAGATCTACGTCGATGCCTACTTGCCCTATAGCCAAAACAAGATGTCGTTGGAACAGGCTTATGAGAAAGGTAGTGCACCACTCAAGACCTTCATGTTGCGTCAAACTCGCGAGGCCGACCTTGCTTTGTTCGTGCGTATCTCCAACAGCGAGGCATTGCAGACCCCAGAAGACGTACCGCTGCGTATCCTCGTTCCCGCTTACGTCACCAGCGAATTGAAGACGGCGTTCCAGATCGGTTTCGTCATCTTCATCCCCTTCCTCATCATCGACATGGTAGTGGCGAGTGTGCTGATGTCGATGGGTATGATGATGGTGTCGCCCTCCATCATCTCGCTCCCCTTCAAGATCATGCTCTTCGTGCTCGCCGATGGATGGAATCTACTCATCGGTTCACTCGTACAGAGCTTTTACACTTAAGGTGAAATCATGACTCCCGAATCAGTAATGACTCTAGGTCAACAAGCAGTGCAATTGACGTTGCTCGTTTCTGCACCACTGCTACTCACCGCACTGGTCATCGGTCTCGCCGTGAGCATCTTTCAGGCTGCGACGCAGATCAATGAGATGACGCTGTCCTTCATCCCCAAGCTGCTGGGCATATTCCTCGCCTTGCTGTTTGCGGGACACTGGATGGTCGGATTGTTGCTCGATTACATGACGCGTTTGTACAGCAGCATCCCCTACCTAGTGGGGTGAAGAGGTGATCAGCTTCACCAGCTCGCAACTGTCGCTTTGGCTCGCCACCTTGATATTCCCGTTGGCGCGCATCTTGGCGCTCATCGCCAGTGCGCCCATCTTCGGCAATCGTCAGATCCCTGCGCGTCTCAAAGTCGGTTTCGCGGTCATCCTCACCATCGTCATCGCCCCCACCATCACCATCCCGCCCGACCTTGACCCCGCATCCGCGCAAGGCCTGTTCGTGTTGGTGCAACAGATCATCGCCGGACTGATGATGGGATTCACCTTGCGCATGGTGTTCAGCGCGATCGAGATGGCGGGCGATCTGACGGGTATGCAGATGGGTCTGGGTTTCGCCAGTTTCTTCGACCCCGTGAATGCCACTTTCACTCCGGTGATCGCCCAGTTCCTCGGCATCCTCACCGCGCTCGCGTTCCTTACCTTGGACTTGCATCTCTACATGCTCGCGGCATTAGCAGACAGCTTCCAATCTTTCCCGATCAGCACAGCGCAACCTTCCGCCATCGGCTTCAGGACATTGGCCGAGTGGGGAGGCAGCATCTTCGCTTTCGCACTTCAATTAGCATTGCCCATCATCGCTGCTTTACTCATCACCAACTTGGCACTTGGTATACTCACCCGTAGCGCACCGCAACTCAACATCTTCGCGGTCGGCTTTCCCATCACGCTGGCGGTGGGTTTCGGTGCACTAGCCCTGACACTCCCTTTCCTCGCCCCGATGCTCGATTTTTTCACGCATCAGGCGTTGGATACAGTTGGGCGTATCATGTTGCAACTGGGGAGGCAGTGACGGATCACCCCTCCTAAAAACATAAAAAAAGTTGTACCGGAGGATAGGCGATGCTTACGCATGCAACAACACAGAAAGTATTAGTCATCGGCGCAGGGCGCGGTGGCACTGCGATGCTGGAACTATTCAGCAGTGACCCTTCGGTCCATATCGCAGGCATCGTCGATACCAACAGCACAGCACCCGCACTGGCCATGGCGGACAAACTTGGCGTGTCACATTTCACTGACGTAGCCACCGCCATCACAGCCTGTAAGCCCTGCCTCGCATTCAACCTGACGGGCGATGATGCAGTCTCTCAATATGCCGAATCGCAGTTGGGTGTAGAGAATGTGATCGGTGGATTCCAGGCGCGCTTCTTGTGGACCTTACTCACACGCTTGAAGCAGACCAACGAGCAAGTCACTCATCTTGCCCACCATGATGGGTTGACCGGACTTCCGAATCGCACGCTGTTTTACGACAGGCTCAACCAAGCGATCGCTCGTGCAAGGCGCGACAAAGAGTCAGTCGCTGTGCTATTCCTCGATCTTGATGGATTCAAAAAGATCAACGACACCTTAGGGCATGACATCGGGGATGCGCTCCTCATCGAAACCGCGAAACGGCTCAATGCATGTGTACGCGAATCCGACACCGTGGCACGCATGGGTGGTGACGAGTTCACCGCCATCCTGTGTAACGTCGGGACTGGCAATGGCAAAGAGATCGTGGCTCAGAAGATATTGGACACCATCCGAGCCCCGTTCGTACTGCACGAGCAGAACTGCAATGTCGGCGTCAGTATCGGCATCGCCGTCTATCCTGATAGCGGCGGCAACGCCGAGGAATTGGTGAAAGTCGCGGATACGGCGATGTATCTCGCCAAGGATGGCGGCAAGAATTGCTATCGTTTCGTTGGAGCTTGAATAGAGAACAATCACCACGCACAGACACTTCAACCGAACAGACTCTCCTGCACCGGTTCGCGCCCCGACTTAGCCAACCCCTCCAACGCGACACGCGCTGCTTCTGTGATGCCGTGCTGCTTGCCCAACTCAAGCAATTTCGCCACCGCTTGATCGAAGGGATAGTCCGCATCGAACCATTCATCCACTAGCTGTCTGGCCGTCAGTTTGGTCAGCTTCAGCATGCCGGATTTCACCTGCACCAGATGTGCGCTCGACCTACCCCGCTTTGCCACGATGGCGATATGACGCTGCCTATCCATCAGCACCTGCCCACAAGTGACATGCAGTGCTGGTGCGATGAGGTCGAGTGTATGTATGTCGGTGAGGTCTTTGGACACGAATATTCGCTTTATCGTTTTGATACGGATAGGTTCCGTAGTTGCAGAACCGATGCGCACCCTAGCGATACTGCGATGATTCGTCAATCAGACGACCAGTGCGATGTGAGATGCGTCACTTCAAGACTGCGATAAAACGTCCTCGACCACTCGCTTGCGGAGGTCTCGCTCGAAAGCCTCGAGCGGAACGGGTTTGCCGAACAAGTAGCCTTGATAGCGATGGCAGCCGTTCGCTGCTAGGAAAGCACGCTGCCCTTCGGTCTCGACCCCTTCCGCGATGACTCCCAGCCCCATACTTTGCGCCAACACGATGATGGTCTTGGCGATCGCAGCATCGTTGGGGTCTGTGAGTACGTCCATCACGAACGAGCGGTCGATCTTCAATTTCTCAAGGGGCAAGCGCTTCAGGTAAGAGAGCGATGAGAAGCCCGTGCCAAAGTCATCTAGAGCGAAGCCGATGCCTTTCGCTTTCAGGACCGCCATCTTGGCAATAGTGTCCTCCGCATCACTCATGAGCAGACTTTCTGTCAGCTCTAATTTTAGTTTCGTGGGATCCGTTCCATGATACTCAAGGATCGCCAATACCTGCTCGACGAAATCCTTCTCGCGCAATTGGTTAGCACTGACGTTCACCGCCAAGGTGAGTGCCGATGTGTCTGGATGGTGCGCCCACTTGGACAATTGCGCGCAGGCCGTTTCCAGCACAAAGCGTCCCAATGGCAAGATGAGACCGGTCTCCTCTGCGAAGTGGATGAAATGATCCGGGTATACCAGTCCGCGCTCGGGATGTTGCCAACGCACGAGGACTTCGGCGCCTCGCACGATGAGATCAGCATCCACCTGTGCCTGATAGTGAAGGACGAATTGACCGTCATTGATCGCGTTGCGCAGATCCTTCTCCAGACCGACCCGTTTGCTGACTTGCGCCTGCATCTCAGGATCGAAGAATCGCAGCGCGTTCCTGCCGGAAGATTTGGCCTTATACATCGCCAGATCAGCCTGCTTCAACAACTCTTCCATGTTCGCACTCTGTTCACCGAACAAGGTGATGCCGACACTGGCAGAACTGTGATGGTCATGACCATCCAGCAAATAGACGTTCTGCAATATCGAAACGATCTTCTGCCCCACTGCCTCAGCCTGCCGACCTGCTTCCTCCTGGTTCTCGGACAGATCCTCCAGCATGACGACGAACTCATCACCGCCCAGACGGGCGACCGTGTCTCCCTCGCGAACGCAGGTGAGCAGACGCCTTGCAGCTTGCTGCAGCAGGATGTCCCCCCTATCGTGTCCTAGCGTATCGTTGAGTGTCTTGAAGTTATCTAGATCGATGAACAACAAGGCGCCACGTCTGTGGTGGCGTGAACAGTTGGACAATGCTTGCTGCAAACGCTCGAACAGGTGACGTCGGTTCGGCAATCCGGTCAGCGGGTCGTAGAAGGCCAGTAGTTTGATCTCGTTCTCTTGTGCCTTCTTGTCGGAGATGTCGAATTGGGTCGCCACATAGTTGGTCGTCACACCATGGCTGTCTTTGACTGCGGTGATGGTCATCCACTTGGGAAATATCTCGCCGTTCTTGCGCTTGTCCCATATCTCGCCGGTCCACACGCCATCACGTCTGATGCGGTCCCACATCTCAGTGTAGAAATCCGCACCGTGCCTTCCCGATTGGAACATCCGTGGAGAATGCCCCAGGATCTCTTCAGCACTGAATCCCGAGTTCTCCTCAAAGTTGCGATTGACCTTGATGATGATGCCATCCACGTCGGTGACGATGATGCCGACCTGGGCGTCAAAGGCGGTAGCTGCGATGCGCAAATCGGCATCCAGTCTTTTACGGTCGCTGATGTCTTCTACGATGGACCAGATGTACTTGGCTTGACCGCTCTCCTTGATCAACATCCCGTTCAAGCGGACAGGGACATGGCTACCATCCTTGCGGATGTATTCCTTCTCGTAAGGACCGTAGAAACCTGTGTCCTCAATGATGGCTAATTGATGTGAATCTTCGGTTATGTATCTTTCGGGGGTGATCTTCCAAAAATCTAACGCTTGCAGCTCCTCAGTTGGATAGCCGCATACCTTGCTGAACGCCTCATTGAACTCGATGAATCGTCCTTGCATATCGACGATCGCGATGCCCAGCGGCGACAGTTCATAGAGCCCACGCAACTTCTCCTCACTGATACGCAGCTTCATCTCAGCATGCAATCTCTCGGCCAGCAACGCTGTGACCAACAATCCGGTCAGCACGGCGGCGGCCATATAACTCCAGAGCAACAACAGACTGGAATGCATATCCATCGGGCTCGAAGAGGTGTTCCCCGTTGCCGTACTCACGGCTGCGATGAAAGAAAAGAGCAAGGCAGCCAATGAGGCGCCTGTGATGCCAAAACTCAATGCAGCCCAAACGAACATGGGCAAGCTGAGGAAAGTCAGCGCCAGCGACTGCTCTGTCGTCCCCACATCATGTGAGAAGGCGAGCCATGCCAAAGGAAGTGCGATAGCCAGCCAAAGGGAGAGCACCTTTAGATCGCGTACGAGTCGTCCAGTATTGTCACGACTGAGGGTCAGCAACAACGGGGCGGCCAAAAGTACACCCACCGCATCGCCCATCCACCAAGACATCCATGCCTTAGCCATCGCCTCCTGCTCCAGCAGACCTGCCAGCTGCAGATTGATGACTCCGCCAGTGGCGGACAAGGTCATCCCTACACAGGCAGTGAAGACCAACAAGCCCACGTCGCGTCGTCTATCGAACTCAGGATGAAAACCAGCTCGCATCAGCCACCACGCGACCAGCATCGGGCCTGCCGTATTCCCGATGGCGATACTGGCGGCTAGACCGAAGGAAGATCCGATGATGAGATTGACCAGCATTGCGGCGATATAGATGGCAGGAGACATCCCCCACCCCCAACGAATGAGTGCCGCGACGGCGATACCTGTGGGTAACCAAACGAGCGTGATATGAGAGCCCGCAAAGGGGAGCATCAAACCCAGATACCCAGTGATCACATAGGCGAACGCCACCAAGGTTTGCTTGATGAGCAGATCGTGATCGGACAGCAACCGTCCTGCCAGATTCGGCTTGATTCCCACAGCTCCTCCTATTTGATTCTTGGCTCTATACCTACTGGCCAATATGTAGTGATTCTAACTTTAGCTGCGTTCTTGAGAAGAGGATTTTGTGCACAATTCCCACACCATCCATACTGCGATCATTCAATGTTCTATAAGTGTCCGATCTCCATGAGTACGATTCGACTGCCATAAAAACGGCGCACGATGTGTGCGCCGCAAGTGTGAGTGTTTAGTGACTATTTACAGATAATCGAACAGCGACATCTGGGAGACTTGTGAGAAGGACTTCTGCGCTGCGGTCAGCACCATCTGTTGTTGCGTCAGGTCACTGATGGCTTTGTTGTAGTCGGTGTCTTGTATCTTCGACAGCGTCGCTTTGTACTGTATCCCGAGATCATCCCCCGTCACATTCAAGGCATCTAGCTCACGCAATCGAGCCCCCATGGTGGCTCGCGTACCCAATACCACGTTCAATCCCTGCTCCAAAGAATTGAACGCGTCGCTCAATCCTTGACGATAGCTTGCATTCGTTGGTCCGCTCACTGCGACTGCGGGCGCATTCAATGTCGCAACCAATTTGGTCAGTGTCTCGAAGATACTTTGATTTCTGCTTGGGGTCACATCGAAGGTATCGTTGAGGGCAGGTGTGCCTTTGATCTCGAATTGGATCCCATTGAAGCTGACGGCTTGACCGCTCACATAAGTATTACCTGCGAGCACCGGCAATCCTGTCGTCACATCATTGATGTCGTAGGTGTTCGCCGAAGTGAAATGGATCTGATAATCATGGCCATCGTACAACGCCGCGTCGGTGACCACACCTTGTTTGATCGTGCTGTCCCCCGCGTTGGCGGTGCCAGGTGCCACATTGAATGTGCCATTGCCGTTGCGGACGCGCATGAAGATATCAGCGCCGGAATCCGTGATGGGGATTTGACGTCCGGTTGCTGCTTGCACCTTTCGCTGTACATCATCTCCTTGATACACCACGCCAGCCGCTGTATCGGCGAATGGCTTCACTTTGCCTTGAGCGCCTGCGAATATGAAGTTGCCGGTACCATCGGTACTGTTGGCAAGGCCAAGCAATTCTTCCAAGCGACCTTGGATATCGATCGCCATCGATTTGCGAGATGCGGCACTTAGCAAGCCGTTCGACGCCGCAGTGCTCACATCCTTGGCATCCAGGATCAAGTTGGTCACACTTTGTAAGATGCCATCCGCAAGTGAAAGGACGTTGGTCGCCGCGATGCGATTAGAGCCAAACTGGGTATTTGCCGCATCTGTCTGTGTCAATTCGGCAGCACGTGCCGCTGCGGCAGGGTCATCTGCTGGAGACAGTATCTTGCGTCCCGTGGCAAGTTGCTGCGTCGTCTGCGCGATGTTGACTTGCAACTGATTCATCGAGGCGACGCTATCGTTGTAAAAAGTACTCGTACTGATACGCATGATGATTAACCTCCCAGTTGCAGCAGTGAATCAAACATACTCTGCGAGATGGCCATTGCCTTGGCTGCAGCTTGATATGCTTGTTGATACTTCAACAGATTAGCGGCTTCCTCATCAAGATTGACGCCGGAAGTAGATTGCTGAGCCTTAGTCACTTGCGCCAACATACTCGACTGCGCTTTGCTGGTGACATCCAACTCTCGCGTTTGAGTGCCCACCTGACTGATCAACTGTCCGTATGCCCCCTGATAACTCGTCGTGCCGTTGACCATCGTATTGGCGGTTTGCAGTTCGGCCATCTTGAGCACGTTGGTGCCGTCACTGCTGGCATTGATGTTATTTTGGATCGTGAACGTGTCGTTAGCGGATGGAGAACCAGTGAGCTTAGCCGTCCATCCATTGAAAGAGAGGGTCGCTCCAACCGCTGGGTCATAAACAGAATTAACTGCAAGAGGACCCAGTGTCGCGTCATCCACATTAAAGTGCGTCGCATCGATGAATGTGACTGTCACCGAGTTCTGCAAATTCACATCCAGCGGCAACAGTGGCACGACTGTGGTATCGACTGTAGCCGCTCCAATAACGCCCGACCCAATATTGGCTATCGGTGCATTCGAGCGGATCGGGGAAGCCGCAGCGATCTTGCTTGGGTCAGTGATATTGAGCGCCATCCCTTTTGCAGCATCCGCCGTAGGCCGAACCAAGAACGAATCCCCGACGGAAGCAGATCCAGTCAATTGCAAGGTGATGCCCGTACCCGTGATGACTTGGCCTGCGGTGAGGTCAGCTTCTGTGAATGACTGCACCAATGCGTTACTTGTGGTATCGAAGATCATGTAATTCGTACCATCGAACTGCACGCTGTAATCACGCGCCGTCAGTGCTGACGCATCACTGATCGTCGCAGTGAGCGCGCCAGTGCCCAGATTACTAGAAGCAGATGTCGTGCGAGGAGCTGCGCTAGAAAAGAAGGCCGTCCCAAGCGCTCCTTTAAGGTCTATCCCTTGCTGGTGTTGCTGATTGAATGTCTCTGCCAATCCTATAGCGATGCGCCCTAGCGAGTTGACAGCTGGATCAAGGATGTTCTGGCGGAAGTCTAGATAAGCGCCGAGGTTTCCCCCTTGCAATTGACTCTGTTGGATCTTCGCCGAGTTTCCATTGTTCAAATAGGCCACATCGAGTGCCGTCGGATCAGTCGTGGATGTCACCGTATGCAAAGAAGATACGGTTCTACCCACCACCAACGATTGTCCATTACCGATGAACACATCCACCGACCCCTCGGGCTGACTTACCGTGGTCACGCGAATCTCTTGGCTGAGTTGACTGATCAAAAGGTCACGCTGATCCAACAGGTCATTTGGAGCTTGACCTGGCGTCTTGGCCTGAAGCTCAACGATATTGACATTCAAGGCGGCGATCTGCTTCGCATAACTATTGATCGACGTCACACTACTCGTCATCCGTCCGTTCAGACTGTCACGGATCTGACTCAGGCGCTGATCGAATGTATCGAGTCGATTCACCAAAGACTGCCCACTACCGATCATGGTCTGTCGTGCGGCGATCGACTCAGGCGCATTCGATACTGTATTGACCGAACTAAAGAAATCCTGCAATGCAGGCGTCAATCCGCCATTGGCATCACCGAATAGATTGCTCACCTGTTGCGCAAGGTCGAACTGGGCAGTTAGATTGCTTGTTTGCGTCTGAGCCTCTAGAACCTGCACCCCCAGAAATTGATCATAGCGACGCAATACCGAAGTCACGTTGGCACCTTGACCAAAATAACCTGCCCCTGTGTTTTGTGGCAACTCCGCCGTCTGCATGATCTCTTGTCGAGAATATCCAGGCGTGTTGGCGTTAGCGATATTGTGCGTGGTCGCGGCGATACCTGCCTGCGCTGCTTTTAGTGCACTGACTCCGATACCATAGATCCCTGCCATTTGATTCTCCTTACACCTTTACCCCGTTTCTCTCACCCAGCGGCAAGAAGATGAACGAGGAAGGCGATTTCCAAACTGCGCCCTACGGCTGGTGTATCGGCAAGTTTGGATAAAACTTTATAGGGCACTGCTTTTAACCCAGATCGTTCGATTCGCTGACAGTCCCTTCCTTCACCAGGGGGATAGGGGTGACTCGTACTAGATCTGATTGCTCATTAGGCTCTAGCGCTCACACTCCCAATGACCTTGACCAACTTGTCCGCGTAGTTGGGATCGGTGGCATAACCCGCCTTTTGTAATTCCTGCGCAAATCCCTGCGCGCCTTCCTGCCCCATCACGGCGGCGTAGCGCGGGTTATCGCTCAATAGTTTGGCGTAGTCTTGGAAGGCTTCTGTGTAGGAGCCATAGGCACGGAAGCGTTCGGTCTGTTTGTGTGCCACGCCATTCGTATATTCGGTGGTGGTGATCTCAGCCACTTTGCCATTCCAACCTTTGCCGGCTTTCACGCCGAACAAGTTGAAGCTAGAACTGCCATCGGCCATCTTGATCTCACGTTTACCCCATCCGCTTTCCAAAGCTGCTTGCCCCAAGATCAGATGCGCGGGGATACCGGTGGTGCGGCTGGCTGCTTGTGCATGAGGCTGTAGACGATCTACGAAGGATTGTTGTGTGTCGGTGTTGTAGGCAGAAGGCACACTGTTCACATTCGATGTCACAGGTGCGGCCGCCGCATTAGGCAAGGTGCGACTGAGTTGACGCACCATCACATCCGCCAAGCCGACGCCGCGCGTGGACATCTCTTGTGCCAACTGTTGATCCAACATGCCTGTGAACATCTTGGTCTGCTCACTATCCATCACACCGTCTTGCGGCGTCGCTTCGCGCATGGTCTTCAACATCATGTTGAGGAACACCATCTCGAACTGTTGTGCGGCGACCTTGAGCGCCTTGTCAGGCGACTGTTTGGCTTCGTAACGCAGTTTATCGAGCGACTGCGCATCCGAAGCTAGATTGCTGATGTTGTTAGGAGTGATAGCCACGATGGTTCCTTTAGATCACTTCCAAGTCTGCACGTAACGCACCTGAAGCTTTCATCGCTTGCAGGATGGCCAGCATGTCTTGCGGTGTAGCCCCGATGGAATTGAGCGCCTTCACCACATCACCTAATGCCACACCACGTTTCAGTTTCAGCAGATTTCCGGGATCAGCTTTGATGTCGACAGTGGCATTGGTCGCTGTTGCCGTATCCCCTCCAGCCAAAGCATTCGGCTGGCTCACTGCGTTGTCAGCGCTGATGACGACCGTTAGATTGCCGTGCGCCACAGCGCACTCATCCAGCGCGACGTTCTGATTCATCACCACCGAACCGGTGCGCGCATTGATGATGACTTTCGCACTCCCTGCCGCCACGTTCACCAATACGTTCTCGACACGCGACAAGAATGTCACGCGCGCATTACCTGCAGGGGCGGACACTTGGATGGTGCGTGAATCGAGAGCCTCCGCGATCTCAGCATCTGGTGAGATATCGCGATTGATGGCATCGGCCATACGTGCTGCCGTCGTGAAATCTGCCGTGTTCAACTGAAGATAGATGTGATCGCCACGTCCCAGATCGGTCGCAACGGCACGCTCCACCGTCGCACCCGCAGGGATACGTCCGACACTCAGATGATTCACCTGAGTCTTAGAGCCACCCGCTGCCGCACCTGCACCACTGACCAACAGATTACCTTGTGCCATGGCATACACCTGACCGTCAGCACCTTTGAGCGGCGTCATCAACAAAGTACCGCCGCGCAGACTCTTGGCGTTACCGATGGACGACACCGTGATGTCTATGGTTTGACCGGGGCGCGAGAAAGCGGGCAAAGAGGCAGTCACAGTCACTGCGGCCACATTCTTGAGTTGCAAGCTGATGCCCGGAGGCAAGGTCACGCCCATCTGCGCCAGCATGGTGACTGTGCTCTGTACGGTGAAGGGTGTCTGCGTGGTCTGGTCACCACTGCCATCCAAACCAACGACCAAGCCGTAACCGAGCAACTGGTTCTCACGCACTCCTTGCACACTGGCGAGGTCTTTGATGCGTTCGGCATATACGTTCAACGTGAAGAGTGTGATGAGCGTAGCGAGAATGAACTTGAGGAAAGTTTTCATCTTTAGTACTCCTAGAACGGCAGCACCGTGGTGAAGATGCGCGCGAACATGCTGGTCACATCCGAACCACTCAGACCGACCGCACCTTTGTATTCCAGATGCACATCTGCGACCTTGGTGGAAGGCACGCTATTGGTGGAGGTGATATCCACTGGATTGACCACACCCGAGAAGCGCACGTATTCGTTGGTATAACGGATGCTGACTTGCTTCTCACCAGCCACACGCAGATTGCCGTTGGGCAACACTTCCGTTACGGTGGAAGTCAGTGTGCCTGTGAAGGTGTTAGTGCCAGATGCATCGGTCTTGTTGGCAGATTTCACACTGTTGGAACCCGACGCGCCCCCTGGCATCGCAGGTGTGGTGATCGCCAAACTACCCGAATTCTCTGTCGCGGTACCCGACTTTCCTGAAGCCGAAGTAGCCTCGACGATGGTGATGGTGAGTGTGTCACCCACATGGCGCGCACGACGGTCTTCGAACAAGGGTCTGTCGTTCACCCCTGCTTGGAAGATCGCGCCATTCGCGGGTGCGGCAACGACCGGCTTAGCTGCTGGACGCACACTCAATGGCTCTTTGATATTGGTGGTCGGCACGCAGGCTGTCAGCGCGGTAGCTGCTGCGAAAATGACCAATGTTTTAAGGATGGCTCCCATCATTTCCTCACTAGATCTGCGATAGTTTTTGCAGCATCTGATCCGATGTGGTGATGGCTTTGGAGTTGATCTCATACGCACGTTGCGTCTGGATCATGTTCACCAGCTCTTCCACCACGTTCACGTTGGATGTCTCGACATAACCTTGGCTGATCGAACCCGTGCCATTCGTTCCTGGAACATTGGTACTCGGCGTACCCGATGATGCACTTTCCAGATACAGGTTCTGCCCCATGCTCTCCAAGCCAGCCGGATTGATGAAGGTCGCCAGTTGCATACTGCCGACTTGCACCGGTGCTGCGACACCTGCCTGCGTGATCGTCACTACACCGTCCATACCCACAGTCACCGACGTTGCATTCGCAGGGATGGTCATCGCTGGTTGCACGACATAGCCATTCGAGGTGACGAGTTGCCCTTGATTGTCGGTCTGGAAAGAGCCGTCGCGCGTGTAGGCCGTGGTGCCATCCGGCATCAGCACTTGGAAGAATCCAGAACCTTGGATCGCCATATCCAACTTGTTACTGGTCTGTTGCAGATTGCCTTGCGTATGGATGCGCTCTGCCGCGACAGGACGTACGCCGGTGCCGATCTGCAAGCCAGATGGCACTTGCGTCTGTTGAGAAGATTGAGCGCCCGGTTGGCGCAGGTTCTGATACAGCAAGTCTTCGAATACCGCACGGGAACGCTTGAAACCCGTCGTGCTCACGTTCGCTAGATTATTGGACACCACATCCATCTGCGTCTGTTGAGCTTCGAGTCCAGTCTTGGATATCCAGAGTGAGCGAATCATGATCGTGTCCTTTCAAGTGACTTTTGCTTGATTGACACGATACCTAAGCTAATGGAGAACCATCCGTAGAACACTGATGGAAAAACGATTCAATTTGAGATTTTGTTCTCAGCGGGGAAAGTATTTCCCCACCTACTGAGATCATGCGTTGATATTGAGGAGAGAGCTAGCTTGTTTTGCGTTAGCGTCGGCGTGCTGTAGCAACTTCATCTGCGTATCGAATTGGCGTGCCAGCGAGATCATGTTGACCATCGCCTCCACTGAATTCACGTTGCTACTCTCAAGGTGGCCTGACACGACGGTCACTTTCGCGTCGGCATCTGCGGGATTGCCGTCACGCGTCCTGAACAATCCGTCTTCGCCACGCACCATCTGCGCTTCGGGCGGGTTGGTCAATTTGATGCGCCCCACCACCACCACACCCGCTTTTTGACTGGTGCTGGGAACCGTGGAGATAGTGCCATCTTTTGCGATGGAGACTTCCGTATCGGGAGGGATGGTCAAAGGTCCCGCATCACCCAACACGTTCAAACCACTACGTGTCTGCAAGATGCCGTTGGGCAACACTTGGAAACTGCCGTTGCGCGTGTATGCCTCGTTGCCCTTGCTGTCCTGCACTGCGATCCAACCCTTACCATCGACGCCGACATCGAGCACACGCCCCGTCTGTTGCAGACCACCGGGCGTGAAGTCCGCCCCGGCTGTCGAATCCACTACGAAGGTGCGCGTGGGCAATCCTTCACCTTGTATCGGTACGGCACGAAAAGTATCGATGGCCGCACGAAAACCCGGCGTGTTGGTGTTCGCCAGATTCTGCGACACCGATGCCTGCTGTTGCAGGATGTGCGAAGCGCCGGTCATGGCGGTGTAGATCAGTCTGTCCATGTCGTTCTCCTTAAGAGGATCTAGGAACTAGGATCAGCGCAAGTTGACGATGGTCTGCAACACTTGATCTTGTGTCTTTACCGACTGCGCATTGGCCTGATATACACGCTGCGCAGTGATCATGTTCACCAACTCCGCCGTCAAGTCGACATTGGAATCTTCTACAGCGGAAGTCTGCAACAGACCCAAGCTAGATGAACCTGGCGCGCCCACCAATGGTGTACCAGAAGTGGAGGTTTCGCCCCAGTTATTGGCGCCCATGGGTTGCAATCCTTGGGGATTGCTAAAGTTGGACAACACGACTTGCCCCAATGTCTTGGCTTGTCCATTGGAATAACGTCCTGTGACCATGCCGTCCGCCCCCGTAGTGAATCCAGTGAGACGGCCTGAGGTATATCCATCTTGGGATAAGGAGTTGACGCCAAAGATCCCACCGAACTGCGAGGTTGAAGCAAAATCAAAGGACAGTGACTGTAGTGCAGCACCGGCTGGCGTGAAGAAATCAGATACTACGGCAGCCACAGGTAAGCCATTCACTAGAGACAAAACACCATTAGTACCAAACTCCATCTGCGCTAATGGGACCGCACCCACCTGCACACCGTCGACAGTCAACCATGCATCCCAGGTATTGGGCGCTGTATTCGCGAAATAGAGCGATGCCACGTGACTACTACCCAGACTGTCATAGACCGTCATCGATGTGGAGTTGTTGAATGTCAGAGAATTCGCCGGATCGAACGGTGCCACTGCAGGAACGGCTGATCTAGAATCAAGATTAAGTCCTGCAGTGATATTCACTGTAGGGCTCGGCATCAGATCTGCGGTAGAGATCTGCAAGTCGGCAGGTGCGGTCGCAACGATCGCGCCTGCCGCATTGGGCAAGAATCCTGTCAAGCGATAGCCTTGGCTGGTAACGATATACCCGAGTTTATCCATCTGGAACTGACCATTGCGAGTGTATGAGATCGCACCGTTGTTACTCAACCGGAAAAAGCCATTCCCGCTCACTGCCATATCCAATGAGTTATTGGTGGTCGTGATGTTGCCTTGGGTGAATTGCTGGGCGATGGTGGATACGCGCACACCGATACCTGCCTGATTGGCTCCTCCCATAGAGCTCGCATAGACATCGGCGAATTGCGCCTGTGCACCTTTGAAGCCTACCGTGCTCGCATTGGCAACGTTATTGCCGATCACGTCTAGATTCTTGGATGCTGCATTTAAGCCACTTAGTCCTTGTTGGAAACCCATGATCTTCTCCTTGTTACAAAATTTTCTTGATTGAATTCAGGCTGATTTCGCCCAGCTGACCAACATTCACCGTGACCCCGTTCTGCGATTGCGCCACGCTATTCACCATCCCATACGACAGTGTCGTCGCATCACTCTTCTTGCCGCCCAGTGTCGATTCGGCGCTGAAAGAATATTTTCCGTCCGTCGCCATCGCGCCAGAATCAGTGCGTCCATCCCACTGGATATTCGCAAACCCACTCTTTTGCGCCCCCAGATTCAAAGAACGTACGACTTTGCCAGAGGCGTCGCTGATACTGACCTTGAGATTATCGACAGGCTGAGTCAACTCGACCGCTGCATCCCCCTGACCATTCAAAAGATCGATCTGCGTCCCAGCCACCAACACTGGATGGCCGATCATGGAGACTGCGGATAAGGATTGAGAAGCCAACATGCTGGCACTCAAAGATTCGACCGTAGAATTCAATTTATCTATACCCGTCACGGTAGAGAGTTGCGCCATCTGCGAAGTGACTTGCGCGTTATCCATCGGATTGAGCGGATCTTGATTCTGCATCTGCGTGACCAAGAGCTTGAGGAAACGGTCTTGCGTCGCTCCCATCTCAGCTGCCGCAGAAGATGCGGCGGTGGCCTGTGCTGCTGCGGTGGAAGTGCTGTTTTGGACTCCGGTTACCATGATTTATTCTCCTATTGACCGATGGTGAGCGTCTTGAGTAGTAGCGATTTGGATGTGTTCATCACATCCACATTGTTCTGATACGAGCGCGATGCAGAGATCATGTTGACCATCTCATCCACTGGATTCACGTTCGGCAAAGTGACGTAGCCTTGTTCGTTCGCCATCGGGTGCTTGGGGTCGTACACCACGCGCATAGGCGAGGTATCCGCCACCACCGCAGCGACCTTCACGCCTTCACCAACTTGACCTGGGGTGGGCACGGTACTGAACACCACCTGCTTCGCCTGATACGGCTTACCGTCCGGTCCGGTGGCACTCTCTGCGTTGGCGAGATTGCTCGCCACCACATTGAGACGCTGCGACTGCGCCGTCATGCCAGAACCAGAGATATTGAATATGTTGAATAGGGACATGATGTTTCCTCCTAATCCTTTAATGCATCTATCTAGAACCCTTGCAGGGCATCTAGAACGTCTTTACCTTTACCGCTGATGAATCGCACACTGGCCTCGTAACGCAAGGCGTTGTCGGCGAACTGCGCACGCTCCACATCCATATCCACCGTGTTGCCATCCGCACTCGGTTGCAACGGGACCCGATATTGAACAGGAGCACCCATCACGCTCTCACCAGCATTGCCACGCAGATGGTCAGGAGCAGAAGCCGTCATCGGCAATTTCTCGGTCGTCCCAGCTAAGGCACCTTGCAAAGCGCTAGCAAAGTTGATGTCCTTCGCTTTATAGTTAGGCGTATCTGCATTGGCGATATTGGACGCGATCAACTCCTGCCGCGCGGCACGCAGATTCAATGCCGTTTGCTGGAACCTGAACATTTCGTCTATCCTGCTGCTCATGTCTACGTCCTCCTACTGTGCGATACACCATTACTGATGGATGGCATAGTAGGACTCCCCCAGACCACCCCATCTTTCGATTAAAGGCAAAAACCTGTTTTATTTCGCCTCTTAGGAATGGGTGGGTCGGCACAGAATGCGAGCATGAGATACACACGCACATCCTTATTCTGGTTGAGCCTATGTTGGATAGGAGGGGTATATGCCGCCCCCCAACAAGACCACGCTACCATCCGTGACACAGCACTCACTTACGCTCAAGCACAGACACACGGCATGCCGGGCAAAGTCAGCATCCAAGTCGCCAACATCGACCCGCGCACCTTGCTCCCCGCCTGCACTGCACTCGAAGGCTTTATGCCGAATGGGGCCAAGCTGGTCGGCAAGACCAGCATCGGCGTACGCTGTAATGAGAAACCTGGTTGGAGCGTGTTCGTGCAGGCCACCATCAAGGTGAGTGCAGACTTACTGGTCGCTAACCGCCCTTTGTCTCAAGGTCTTGTCTTGAGTGCCGATGACTTCAGCGTGCAGAGCGGAGAGCTGGGACAACCAGGCATCCTCACCGCCCCCGAACAGGCCATCGGTAAGACGCTCAAATTCGCCATCGGGGCTGGGCAGGTGTTGCGATCGGACATGCTACGCCCCGACTTCGTCATCAAGCAGGGACAGACCGTCAGGCTATACGCCCGTGCAAATGGGTTCGTGGTCAGCAGTGAAGGCCAAGCCCTGAACGATGCGACCGAAGGCCAAGCGGTCCGTATCAAGACGGCTTCAGGTCAAGTGGTCAGCGCGACCGCCAGCAAGGATGGCAGCGCTGAGGTACGGCTGTGAGAGTTCCGTAAATGCTTGGGTAGGTGTATAAATCGCGATGAGATTAAAGTTTTAGCGAAAATGGCCGATGTAGGTGGCAATCGAACCAAAGAACAAGGAGCACCCCATGAAGATCGACAAGACCAGCAACCCCTTACCGTCCACCAAAGTCGGTGAATCATCGGCGCGTGGCACGACCGCCAAGCCAAACGGCAGCAAGTCTGGCGCCACAAGTAACGAGAGCAGCACGAGCGTGCATCTCGGCTCGACCACGGCGCAATTACGCAGCATGGAGGGTTCCATCGCCAGCACGCCTATCGTGGATGCTAAGAAAGTCGCCGAGATCAAACAAGCGATCACCGAAGGTCGCTTCCAAGTCAATTCGGGCGTGGTAGCAGATAAGCTCATCACCACCGTTAGAGAATTGATCAGCGCAGGTAGCCGTTGATCACCACACCGTTATCCAGCAGCGACCTGCTGGCAAGATTGAGCGACGAACGTGATGCCATGCGCACGTTCGTCGCTTTACTTGAGCAGGAGCAAAAGGCATTACTGAGTACGGACACCGATGCCTTGCTCTCCCTCGCGGAACAAAAGACCAAACAGTCAGACAAGATACAAGCGCTCGCACGCGAGCGCCGCGCATCCCTACCGGATTCTTTGACGACCGAGAAATCACTACAGGCGAAGTCCCCACCAGGTCTCGCGCTGTGGCATGAGATACGCCAACTAGCCGAACAAGCACAGCGTCAGAACCACATCAACGGTGAACTGATACAACTCAAGATGCGCTACAACCAGCAAGCTTTAGTCGCACTGGTCGGCGCCACTCAACATGCTGCGGGGATATACGGTGCAGATGGGCAACCCAGCCTACCTAGCTCGGGACGCACACTGGGTAGTGGCTGAACTTCACCGAAGGCGAGGATCGCCCTCTGTGATCCTCGAAACGATCGAATCGATATCTATTCTTGGGGTGAAGGCGAAGCAGTAGCCGCCTCCACTTCAGGTGCCAGCACAGTCACCGCCACTCGACGATTACGCGCACGACCTTCGATCGTGCTGTTCTCTTGGACCGGGACGTTATCGGCCAATCCTGTGGCTTTGAGCCGAGTCGCCACGATGCCCTGCTCGATGAACAAGCGCACCACGCTGCTCGCTCTTGCGGAGGAAAGCTCCCAATTCGAAGGGAACTGCGCGTTGCTGATTGGAATGTTATCGGTATGCCCTTCGACTTCGATGGACATATCCTCTTCAGACAGTATCTTGGCCACATCAGCCAATGTGGCGACCGCCTCTGCTTGCACTGCCGCCTCACCTGGCATGAACAGCATGCTGGCGTTGATATCTAGTGTCACACCGCGATTCGATCGTGAGACCGTCATCTGACCGTTCTTGACGAAGCCCGCCATCTTAGTCGTCAATGTCTCGTTCAACTTCTGCATGCGCTCGTTCAACTTGCGCTGCTTCTCTGCCAAGCGTGCGTTGCGTCTATCCACCAAGGATTTGAAATACATCTCTTGTTCGGTGAGCTTCATGGTCCCACCTTCCGCAGCCGCACCTTGCGTGCCGAACGCTTGACTCATGGAGACATTGAATACTTTGTACTTCCCCTCATTGACCGAAGAGAGTGCGTACATCACAACGAAGAAAGCGAACAATAAGGTGATGAAGTCAGCGTAGGAGACTAGCCAACGATCATGATTGTCAGGCCCCTGCCTTTTTGCACGACGCGCCATATCAAGCGATATATCCGTTCAGTTTGTTCTCGATGAAATGGTGATTCTCTGCGTTAGCGATCATGCAAAGTCCATCGATCGCCATCTCACGGATCTCGACCTGATGCATCATGATGATCTTCAGCTTGCCTGCGATGGGAAGAAACACCAGATTGGCGAAACCGACCCCATAGACGGTGGCGATGAAAGCGACGGCGATGCCAGCACCCAACATCGACGGATCGCCCAGATTCTCCATCACGTGGACCAAACCGAGCACCGCACCCAAGATACCGATGGTGGGAGAATAACCTGCAGCCGCTTCCCACACGCGCGCGCCCTGCCAACGTAGCGTCTCGTAGGTATTCAGATCGACCTCCAACACCTCGCGTATCTTCTCGGCGCTATTGCCATCCACCAATAATTGCAGACCTTTACGCAGGAACGGGTCGTCGACAGTTTTGATCTGGCCTTCCAGGATCAAGATGCCATCTTTACGCGATGAGTTACCCCATGCAGTCAGGCGATAGATGAGTTTCTGTTTATCGAGTTGAGGCGGAACGATGACCCATTTTCCCATCCGCATCCCCATCATGAAGACATTGAGCGGATGTTGCAGCATGACCGCACCCAGCGTGCCGCCGAATACGATGAGGAATGCCGCTAACTGGAGCAGGACGGAAACGGACCCGCCTTCGAGGAGTTGGCCACCCAGGATACCTGCGACGGCGACAAGTAGCCCAAATAGACTGAGCTTGTCCATAAGTTAATGGCCTTTCAAGGTGGTGCGCAAGCGCGCCACCGCTTGACTATGCAGTTGGCAGACGCGCGACTCGGAGACGCCCATCACCTCGCCGATCTCACGCAGGTTCATGTCTTGCTCGTAGTGCATACCCATCATCTGGCGCTCACGCTCCGGCAGTCGGTCGATGGCTAGGATGAGTGCCTCGCGGAAACGCTCGTCTTGAAGGAGTTCAAGCGGGTTGCTCTCATTATTGAAATCGTGACGGTCGAAGAAGTCTTCGTTGTCTTCGTTGTGGAAATCTTCGTAATAGATCAGCTGTGCACCGCGCGCTTCTTGCAGCATGCCTTGATACTCGACCAAGGGGACGCTCAACTCTTTAGCGATCTCCGACTCATTGGGCGCTCTGCCCAGTTTCTGCTGCAAACGGCTGATGGCGGATTCGATCTTGCGCATGTCGCGTCGCATGCTACGCGGCAACCAGTCCGCACCGCGCAACTCATCCAACATCGCACCGCGTATGCGCTGTGCGGCGTAGGTCTCGAACATCGCACCGCGCAACTCGTCATAACGACCTGCCGCATCCAACAGACCGATCATACCTGCTTGGATGAGGTCATCCACCTCGACGCTCCCCGGCAATTTCAACATCATGTGATGAGCGATACGCTTCACCAAAGGTGCGTATTCCTTGAGACATTGTTCCTTATCGTTCAGTCCGCTCGCTGTATACATGTTCTTGGCTTTCAAGTTGGCGCTCTTGGGTTGCGGTATGTCCCTCCCCTCGCCGACCTCCAGTATGACAGCGCTATCAATCATGTCAAAGTCGCGACGATAGCGCCCCGCCGCGACTGACTCATCAAGCGCTGCATCACCCCACTCAATCGATCTGCTTCATCCCTATCCATCAGGCTAGGCGCACGCAACAAGCCCTGAGCCACCTCGCGTATCGCCAATGCAGCAGGCGATGATGGAAAGGCTTCCACTACAGGGCGGCACGCTTGTGTCGCACGCTTCATGTTCTCATCCAAGGGGATGAAACCCATGTATTCCAATTGGACCTGTAGATGTCGTCTGGCCACCTGCGAGATGTTATCGAATATGGCCAAAGCCTCGCGCTCGTCGCGCACCATGTTCACCACGATATCGAATGCCTGACGACCATTGTGTGTCGCCATCTGTTTCAACAAAGAATAACTTTCGGTGATCCCAGTCGCTGTGGCGTTCAGCACCAGCAGCAAGGGCTCATCACCTGACAGACTGGCACAAACCGAGTTCCCGTCGCGGGCGGCATCCACCAACACCACGTCCTTGTCACTAGCTGCCGCCAACAATGCGCCCATCAAGCGGTCTCGTTGCAAACCATCTAATTTTGGTAAAGCCTGCATCGCGCGCCCCACAGGCAACACACACGAGCCATCCGCACAATGCAACAACACGTCCTGCCAAGTCTTGTCGCCATGCACCGCATGCAGCAAGTCGTAGCGTGGGCGAAGCGCCAGTGTATTGGCTACGTTATCGTGTGAGACATTCTCATCCAGTACCAACACATCCTTGCCAGAGCGGGTGAAGGCTGCCGTCAGATTAGTGACGATGCTGGTCGCACCCAGTCCGTCACGTGCACCGATGACGGTGATGACTTGTGTGGTAGAACGAGCCAGCAGTTTGCGCAGACCTGCCGCTTGGTCAAGATGTGTATCAAGCATGTTGCACCCCCATGTTTGATTTTGCCGTCACACCCGCCATGAAGGCTGGGAACTCCATCTCTTGCAGATCGAAGCTGGCAGGTTTGCCGATCTCTTTGAAGGTGCGATGCAGCAGATATTCGACGTTCACTTCGTGCAGGTCTTCCGGCACACGCTGACCACTGGCGATGTAGTGCATCACCAGCTTGTGGCGCGCGATGACATCCAGCACCGTGCCCAAGCTCGCCGCCTCATCCAATTTGGTGGGGATGCAACCGATGATGCCGCTCCCGCCGTACATCTTGATCACATCATCCAAAGTGCCGCCCGCACTAGTGGCGTTCAATAACAGGATGCGTGCCGCCCCCACTTCGTCGAACATCTTGGCCTGCTCGGCCACACGACTGTCGCGCTGACCGACGCCCATGGTGTCGATCAACACCAGATGTTTGTGCTTCAAGCCAGACAGTGTGAGTTTCAAGTCATTGGTATCGCGCACGGCATGCACCGCCACACCCAATATCTTGCCGTAGATCTTCAATTGCTCATGGGCGCCGATACGATAGCTGTCGGTCGTCACCAGCGCCACTTTGTCTGCGCCGTAGCGCACCACGGCACGTGCTGCCAGTTTGGCGGTCGTCGTGGTCTTGCCTACACCGGTGGGACCGACCAATGCATATACGCCGCCGCGTGCCACGATGTCATCTTGTGGGCGTGCAGTATGCAGATTGTGTGCAAGGATGCGGCGTACCCAAGAGATGTCTGCATCGCTAGGCATCTTGTCCAGCAACAGGCGCGACAAAGCGGGACTGAAACCGACGTTGATGAGGTCACGCAACATGCCGCTGCGTTTCGGGTCTTGCTGCTGCATGTTGGCCCAAGACATACAGGCCATCTGCTCTTGCATCATGTTGTGCATGGATTTGAGTTCGCCCAGCAAGTGGTCGGCTGAGAGACTGCTCTTCTCTGCCTGCTTGGTCTGTTGCACTTCTCTTGCCGCGTTCGCTTCGATGACTTTCGCACCTAGCAAGGCGGCTTGATGCAAGGCATGTGGAGACAAGCTCTCACGCGTCGCTTCGATCCGTGTCTCGGCACGTGGCTTCTCCGCACGCGGAGCGGTCACCCGTGTCTCACTCACGCGAGTCTCGCTCAGATGAGCCAGTTCGGTGCCGGCCATCGCCACGATCTCCACACCCTCGTTCACTTTGCGGTTGGACAGGATGACTGCATCCTCGCCCAGTTCGATGCGTACCAGTTTCAGGGCCTCGCGCGAATTTACCGCGATGAATTTTCTTGCGTTCATGCTCTACCTCCTACCATTGATGTCACCCGTATCGTTTTGAATCCGGGCACTTCTTCATGCGAAATCACTTTGAGTTGTGGCAATGCGCGTTTCAGGAAACGTGCTAACAGATCACGTATGCCGCCGGGCACCAGCAACACCGTTGGCAATCCCATGCGTTCTTGCGCATCGGTCGCTGCGCGAGCTTCGCGCAACAACGTGCTGGCGAGACTGGGCTCGATGGCATTGCCACCTGCCTGTAGCGCTTGGCCAAGTACGTATTCCAATTCTTTGTCCATGCCGATGACTTGTAGCTCCTGCGCCGATGGGTAGAACTGCTGCACGATGGCGGGACCAAGCGCGACACGCACCAGTGCGGTGAGCACGGTCGGGTCTTGTACTTGTGGCGCATGTTCGGCCAAGGTCTCCAAGATGGTGCGCATGTCGCGGATGTGCATACCTTCGTCCAACAGGTTCTGCATCACCTTCTGCACGGTCGATAGCGACAACAACTTCGGTATCAAGTCCTCGGTCAGCTTCGGAGATATCTTGCCAAGGTGATCGATGAGTTGTTGCAACTCCTGACGACCCAACAACTCGGCCGCATGTAGATGGATGAGATGACTCATATGGGTCGCCACCACCGTGCCCGCATCCACCACGGTGTAACCCATGGCTTGTGCTTGGTCGCGCAACGTAGGTTCGATCCAGATGGCAGGCAAGCCGAATGCGGGGTCTTTGGTCTGCGTGCCAGGCAATACACCGCTCACACTGCCGGGATTGATCGCCAGCAACAGATGCGAATACGCTTCGCCGATGCCGATCTCCGCACCTTTCAAGGTGATGCGATAAGCGGTGGGATGCAGATCCAAGTTGTCACGGATATGCACAGCGGGGGGCAAGAAGCCCATCTCTTGCGTGAATTTCTTGCGGATACCTTTGATGCGACGTAGCAAGTCGCCATCCTGCGATTTATCTACCAAACTGATGAGGCGGTAGCCGACTTCCAATCCCAGCACATCCACTTGTGCCACATCTTCCCAGCTGGCTTCAGGTGCTTCGTTGACCGGCATGACGGTGGACTCGACTTCTTTCTCCTTCTCCTCCGCCTTCTGCGATTGACGAGTCAGGTAGACCGCGAACCAACCCATCGCCGCAGCCAACAACAAGAACACGAAGTGAGGCATACCGGGGATCAGGCCCAGCATGCCGATGATGACTGCAGTGAGGATGATGACCTGTGGGCTGGAGATGAGCTGTTTGGCCAGTTGTTGACCGATGTTCTCATCACTGGAGACGCGGCTGACGACCATACCTGCGGCGGTGGAGATGATGAGCGCTGGGATCTGTGCGACCAAGCCGTCACCAATGGTGAGCATGGTGTAGTTCTTGGCAGCCACCTCGAAAGACAAGTCATGTTGCAACACGCCAATGATCAAACCACCGATGACGTTGATGATCATGATGATGATGCCGGCGACGGCATCGCCGCGCACGAACTTGGAAGCACCGTCCATCGCGCCGTAGAAATCAGCTTCCTGCGCCACTTCGGCACGGCGTTTACGTGCAGCGTCCTCGCCAATGAGACCTGCATTCAAGTCGGCGTCGATCGCCATCTGTTTGCCGGGCATCGCATCCAAGGTGAAACGGGCGCCCACTTCGGCGATACGACCTGCACCTTTGGTGATGACCACGAAGTTGATGACCACGAGGATGACGAACACCACGATGCCGACCGCATAGTTGCCGCCGACCAAAAAGTGACCGAACGATTCGATGACCTTACCAGCCGCATCAGGCCCGGTATGACCTTCCAACAGGACGACGCGAGTAGAAGCCACGTTGAGCGACAGACGCAACAAGGTAGAGATCAGCAACACGGTGGGGAACACCGCGAAATCAAGGGGTTTAGTGGTGTTCATCGCCACCAGCAACACCATGATGGCGAGCGCGATATTGAATGTGAACAGGATGTCGAGCAGGAACGGTGGCAATGGCAACACCATCATCGACAGGATCATCACGATGAGGATAGGGCCCGCCAGTCCGCGCACACCGCCGCGGAACAGAACATCCTTCATGGTTTGAAACATTGGATTCATCACACCCTCTTTTAGCCTACCGGACCTGCCAAATGGCTATCACGGCTTATGGCTATTATCGGGAGGACGCGTCAAATCAAAGGGTGAAATAGAGGGGGATTTGGGGGGTTATTCAACCGAGAAATCTCGTATTAAATCCAATTCGTCATTCCCGCGCAGGCGGGAACCTAGTTTACTGACTATCGAACTGGATCCCCGCCTGCAAGGGGATGACGGCGTAGATCTGCGAACGAAAACTCACCATTGGTAAGCGCGGATGGCCGTTCCCAACTCGGTCAGCGCAGATTCCAGATCTGCCACAGCCTCATCTAAGCCGGGCTTGCCTACCAACTGTTCGACCTGTGCCGCCGCCTGCATGGTGCGTTCGGCAGCGAATATCCCGACCATCCCTTTCAGAGTGTGCGCGCTGTGACGTATGGCATCGACATCACCGTCCGCCAAGCCTTGCTTGATCTTCTCCATATGGGTCGGCGCATCTTCCAAGAACAATCTGACGATCTCTTCGAACAGTTCTTTGCTGTCGTCCATGGTCTGGCGCGCCTTGCCGAAATCCGCCACTGGCACAGGGCGAGGCGTGCCCCCGGCCGAGTTCTCTAGCTTCGCCGCGCCTTGCGCCAAACTATCCAACTCATGCCACAAGGCATCGGTATCTATGGGCTTGGTGAGATAGCCGTCCATGCCGTGACGCAGGCATTCTTCACGTGCACCCGCCATCGCATGTGCCGTCATGGCAACGATGCGGATGTGCTTACCCATGTCTCTCTCCAACTCACGGATGCGCTTCGTGGCTTCATAGCCATTCATCACAGGCATATCCACATCCATCAGGATGGCGTCGAACTGGGCGCTCTGCCAATGGTTCACCGCCTCTTGTCCGTTGTTCGCCACGGTGACGGCATGTCCCATCTTCTCCAACACGCGCACGGCCAACAATTGGTTCACTGCGTTGTCCTCGGCGAGCAGCAGGTTCAGCTTTTGTCTCGTCTCGCGCAGTGAGTGCCGTGTGACGAGCGGAGCATCTGATTGGAGAGGTTCACCCAAGGAAGTCATGATGGCATCCAGCAATTCCGACTGCGACACCGGCTTCATCAGATACCCCGCGATACCCAGTTCGCTGCAACGTGCGGCATGGCCGCGCTGCCCCTCGGAGGTAAGCATCATCACCGTCGCACCGACATACTCCGGATGCTGCCGTATACGCTCTGCCAAGGTGAAACCATCCATGCCTGGCATCTGTACATCCAATATCGCCAAGCCGTATGGCTGCCCCGCATCTGCAGCTCGATGCAATTCCGCCAGCGCTTCTTCGCCACTCGCCACCACCGTGGGGCGCATCTTCCAGTTGCGCAGCATCTCTTGTAGCAACCTGCGATTCGTCGCATTGTCATCCACCAACAGCACGGGCATGTCAGTGATGCGCCCCGTGTGCTGATAGTTCACTAATGGATCGGCCGAGACCACAGGCATCTCGAGTTCGAAGTGAAAGGTCGTGCCCTCTCCCATTTCGCTCTCGACACCGATATGGCCATTCATCAATTCGATCAATTGAGCGGAGATGGTCAAGCCCAATCCGGTGCCACCGTATTTGCGCGTTGTCGAGGTATCTGCTTGCGAGAAAGACTCGAAGATGGTCTTGAACTTGTCCTTGGGGATGCCGATGCCGGTATCTCGCACATTGAAACGCAGCTTGATCCTGCCATCGTGGATGCTTTGGATGGCGTTCACTGCGACTTCGATCTCACCCTTCTCGGTGAACTT
>JAVBYP010000148.1 GCA_030823965.1 Sideroxydans sp. | reverse complement strand
CGTTGCGAAGATGGGGATGAGATAGGCGATACCGCTGTGCGGGATGAGCCATAGATAGACCACCATCATCTGCCCAGCGATATGGGCGAAGGCGGCGAAGATGCTGTGGGTCACCGCTCCGAACCAGCGTTGAGGTAAGTGCATGCTTATGGCTAATGCAGCGAGGCTAAAGAGTGCGCCGCTCAAGCTCAAGAAGAATCCCGGTGCTAAGAAGTTGCCGAACAGCAGACTGCCTGCAACCACTCGTAACAGCGACACCCATACTGCAGCGCGCCAGCCGTATCGCGCCAATACGATGAGCGTGATGATGTTGGCGAGTCCTGGTTTTACACCGGGTAGCGGTGAAGGAATCGCACTCTCCAACACAGTGAGGCCGAGCGCCACCGCCGCCATCTTGGCGATGTGATGGTCATCCGAAGTGGTGGCTAACTTAATAGTTGAGGCTGTCATATTTCTTGGCACTGCCTGTCAGTTCGATACTCACTTCATTCGGCAAACAGATCGCAATCTCTCCCGCTTGCTGCAGCCAGCCTTGGCGCACGCAATATTGTCGTGGGCTGGGGTCGCTGCTGATACGTGCTTTGCGTTTCTCGATGGTGATGACGCTGATGCCCAGTGGGCCGGGCACTTCGATCTGTAAGTCGCGGGATAGAGGCACTTCTTTGAATATCTTACCGCCGCTGCGGATGATGGCGCGGTCGGCGAGGTCGCCGTTCCAAAGTTTGAGCGTAAATAGAATGACGCAGGTACAGCCGAGCAGGAACGTCAGCCAATCACCTGCTTTGATCGATGATCGGAACGATTCATACGAGCTCACGATGGCGCACCAACACCTGCTGTTGTGAAGCGAAATGGCGAGAGAGACGTTCTGCGAGATAGACCGAGCGATGTTGCCCGCCAGTACAGCCGATTGCGACCGTCAGGTAACTGCGGTTGTCGGCGATGTAGCTTGGTAGCCAATTCTCTACGAAGCTGCGCACGTCATCGAACATCTTTTGTGCAAGCGGCGTCTCCTCCAAGAAGCGCGCCACAGGCGCATCGCGTCCCGTGAGGGGGCGCAGTTCTGGATCGTAGTGGGGGTTAGGCAGACAACGTACATCGAACACCAAGTCAGCATCCAGCGGGATACCATGTTTGAAGCCGAACGATTGGAACAGCAGAGTAAGGCGTGCGCGGTCGAGACGGATGAAATCTTTCACCCATGCACGCAAGGCATTTGCGCCAAGTTCGGTGGTGTCGATGTGATGGGCCAGTTCGGAGATGTCGGCAAGCAGTTCACGCTCATGCGCGACACACTCAGGCAGCGTACGCACGCCATCGTTCAAAGGATGTGAACGACGCGTCTCGGAGAAACGCTTTACCAATGTGTCCGTCTGCGCATCGAGGAACAGCACATGCACGTCCACGCCGAACCGTTTCATCCCGGCGATGTGGGTGGGTAGTTGCGCGACGCTGGTGCCGCTACGCACGTCGATGCTTACCGCCATGCGGGTGTAGCCAGCGTTCTGTAGATTGTCGATGAGGTCAGTCAGTAGTTCGACGGGCAGATTGTCTACACAATAGAAGCCAGCGTCTTCCAACGTCTTCAACGCCACACTCTTGCCAGAACCTGATAAGCCACTGATGAGAAAAAGTTGCATGGTCGAGGCTTAGATGCCGCTGCCGTAGATCTGTTGCTCTTGGCGTGTGATGAATTCTTGCATGGTGTCGATACCACGCTGCTGCAACACGAAGTTGCGCGCGGCGGCTTCCACCAACACGGCGAGGTTGCGTCCTGCCATCACGGGGATCTCCACCTTGCTGATGTTCACGCCCATGATCTCTTCGCGTCCCGATTGCGGTAGGCGGTCAAGCTTGGAAAGGTCGTCATGTTGTGGACGATAGAGATGCACGATGAGTTTGAGGCTCTTTTTGCGACGCACCGCCGTCTCACCGAACATGGTGCGGATATTGAGCACACCTAAACCGCGCACCTCCAAGAAGTCGCGCAGCAACTCTGGACAGCGTCCTTCGAGTGCTTCAGGAGAGATGCGATACAACTCGACGATGTCGTCAGCCACCAAGCCATTACCACGCGTGATGAGTTCCAACGCCAACTCGCTCTTGCCTACGCCGCTGTCGCCCGTAATCATCACGCCGACGCCGAGTACATCGATGAATACGCCATGTCGAGTGGTGGATTCGGCGAGCGCCTTGATCATGTAGTGGCGCACCATCCACATCAAGTGCACGCTGCTCAAAGGTGATCTGAACAAGGGTGTTTGGGTGCGATTAGCGAATTCGATCAGCCCCTTGGGGATGTCGGTGTCACCAGCGATGATGAGACAGGAAGGTTTTGCACCTTCTAGTTGCGTGAGAGCAGTGGCAAGTTCGGCGGGCGAGAGAGAGTGGAGATAGTCCAACTCTGTGTTGCTCAACACCTGTACCCAGTTCGGGTGCACTAGATTCATATGGCCGATCAGGCCAAGGTTGGAAGCGTTGACCGTCTCGCTATCGAGGATGCGGTCTGCACCATCCGTACCCGCGACCCAAGTCAATCCCAAACGTTCTTGTTTGTCATCGAATAGCTTACGGATGTTGATCTGCGACATGGCAGTTAGGCTTGCCAGTCGTTGAATAATTTGTGGATCGCTACCGCATCATTCGTCTTCGTCAGTTCATCGCGGAACTTCTGGTCACTGAACATCTGCGCCAACTCTCCGAGGATCTGCAGATGCAGATCGGTCGCGCGCTCAGGTACGAGCAACACGAAGATGAAATTCACGGGTAAACCGTCCGGCGCATCGAAAGGGATGGGGGTCTCCATCTTCACGAAGGCGGCGACGGCATCGCGCAGTCCCTTCACGCGACCGTGTGGTATCGCGACGCCTTGCCCCAGTCCAGTCGAGCCCAATTTTTCGCGGGCGAACAGGCTATCGAACACTTGGCTACGTGCGATGTTCTGTGTGTTCTCGAACAATATCCCGACGCGTTCGAACACACGTTTCTTGCTGGTCGATTCTGCATCCAGCAGGACGCATTCGGAAGTCAATATCTTGCTGATCAAACTCATGTTGTCTCACCAAATAAAAACGGGGCAACCATTCGGCTGCCCCGTATCACTTCATTCTGCTACTTGATGTTTACCAGAATCGTCATGACGGCTGGCATTGCGTTTCTCTTTGTGCTTCAGTACTTGGCGATCCAAAGAATCAACCAGTGCATCGATCGCGACATACAGATTGGCGTCCTCGGTCTCGGCATGGATGTCTTTGCCGGACAGGTGGACAGTGGCTTCCGCCTTTTGAACCAATTTGTCTACGGACAGGATGACATTGACGTCGATCACGTTGTCGAAATGGCGTTTGACCTTATCCAGTTTCGCTTGTACATGTTCGCGGATGGCTGGAGTGATTTCGAGGTGACGTCCTGTGAGGTTGAGGTTCATGGCCTGCTCCTTTATGGTTAGAGTGATTTACGAAGATTCACCGGGAGGATACTCATTGATTCCCGGTATTTTGCCACGGTACGGCGGGCGACTATTATGCCCTGCTGTGCCAGGATCTCTGCCATGCGGCTGTCAGTGAGTGGATGCTTGGCATCCTCTTCGCTGACCATCTGTTTGATGAGCGCACGGATGGCGGTGGATGAACACGCACCGCCTGCTTCGGTAGCCAAACCGCTGCCGAAGAAATATTTGAATTCATAGATGCCTCGCGGCGTGTGCATGAACTTCTGCGTGGTCACACGCGAGATGGTGGATTCATGCAGCTCCAATTGGTCTGC
>JAVBYP010000059.1 GCA_030823965.1 Sideroxydans sp. | reverse complement strand
GACCCGTTGAAGTATTGTGCTGAAATCTGCAGATCTAGCGGAAGTAACTCAGAACCATATTGATTCGAGATTCTGATTCGTCCGAAACGCACACGCGTGGTGTCGCTCAGATCGGTGCCGCTAATGGCCACTCCATCCGGCTCGGTCAGGATGTTGGCTTTTAGCGCGAAGCTGTCGTAGGGGCCATCGGGAGCGGCTAAGCGTTTAAAGGTCGTCGTGGTGCCCACCAAGTAGCTACCATTGCTCCAAGTAAAAGCGGGAAGTGCCGGATCCAAGCGGCTCAGGCTAACTGCACTGCCGCTATTGTCTCCGGTGATGCTGAAGGTGCCGAGTTGACTGTAGCCATCGGTATATCGGGAAGTGACCAAGCCCCCAGAACTGAGTGCGCGCAAATTCAAATTGATGCCGAGGGCAGGATGGTCCATATAGACGAATCCCGAACAGGCGGTGTTCAGTGTGCCAGCGTAGTCGAAGTGATCGGGATAGAAGCGCCCGAACGGGCCCGCCACGTCAGATCCAGTCACACATCCATATTTGCCGCCACTCAACGTGTTCGAAGTGGATCCTGCCACACAGTCATTGGGTTGATCGACGTTGCTGTAGGACGTGTCTTTCACCGCATCGGCAAGCAGGCTGAGGGTGCCCACGTCGTGGTAGGAGAAAGAGGTGCCAGTGCTGCTGCCACCGCTGGCGACAGGGAATGTGCCTGTGAGTGTGCCGATGGCGGCGGCGTTGTGGTCTCTCATCAAGGCGGTATCTAGAACGGGTGTGCCGTCATAGGTGGCCGTGCCGCTGTCCGCAGTCATATTGAATGAATGGCCAGCCTTGAGGGTCGGTCCACCCAGGTCGGCTGTCACGTTGAACCCTGCTGGCCGAATAGCGAAATCATCCACGCTACACCAGGTCATGCCTAAAGGAGGACAGTTGGTGCTGTCACACACCACCTTGATGCGCGCCTCTCTATACGCGTCGGAGATCGACACCGCGTTGAGTGTGAGGCGACCGGAGGTGAAATCGGTTGCCGCATTGTCGATCACTTGCGTGAAGCTTGGCGTGAAACAGTTCTGCGCATCTACGGTGCCGGCATTGGTGCGTGCGATCAGCGATATGACAGCGCGCCCTGTGAAACTGGTGGCCACGTTGTCGCTGCCATCCAGTGCCACGATGTCGTAGGTCGAGTTGATACCTGCTATTCGTGTGAACAGCTTGCCTTGCGCTGCAGAACAATGCGTCGTCGCGTGATCGTGGCAAGCGTTGAAGTTGGCGAAGCATGCTGTCAGCACCAAGTCTGCATCCTCGCCAGCGCCCTCCGTGATCTGCCCATCCGTCACATTGATGTTCACATTCCCAGCGGTGTTGTGTGTAAGTGCAAAAACGGCTTGGTATTCGCCGTTGAACAGGTAGCTCGCGATCCCATCGTTTGCCGTGCCGTTGTTGAGTACGCCGTAACCACTGATCAGAGTCCAGTCGCCTTCCCCTGTAGTTGTGCTCAAGCTGATCTGTGTCGTGTTGTTAGGCATGGTGATCAAGCCGTGAGTGATGTCGTGCGCGGTGATGGTCACGTTGTTCGCCTGGCAGGCTTGGCCGCTAGCGGCATGCGATACGGCGTAGTGGCTCAGACAAGCGCCTGTCAGACTAAAGTCACGATTGACCAGCGCGGTTCCTCCTTCGTAGTTGTACAGGCGGAATTCATCTAGTGTGGCGTTGCCGGCTCCTGGATTCCCGGCGGAACGACCAACGGGACTTGCGGCACTCCGGTTATCGCCGATGTACAGCGTACCGATCTGGTTAGAGATCACGTTGTTCGTGGTGAACCCGCTCGTGGTCGTGAGGGCGCCGTTGATCCAGATGCGCAAACGGTCGCTATTGGCCGCAGCCAGATTGTTGAAAGTCCAAGAGACCGCGATGTGTGACCAGCCAGTGTTAGGTAGCGCATTGTTGGCGGTGGTGACGGTGCGGTTGGTGTTGCCACTATCTGTCACGGTGAATGTGAGTGCACGCGTGTTGGTTCGATGCAGATAGAAAGATCGACCGGCGGTCGTGGTGGCATCGAAGAGCACGCGAGTCGCACTAGGCGAATTGGCAGCGTTGTTGTACCAGAAGCTGATCGTGCCGCTGTTGCCAACGGTGGTGGGGATGTCAATGTTGCTGTCGATCGCGGAGATCGCCGCAGTCGTGTTGTTTTCGGTCATCTGTCCGCCGCGACAAACTTGGCCGGTCGCCACATCCTGCGGGCGGGTCGCGCCGCCTAGGGCGATGGCAGTGGCATGGCGACTATTCCCGCTAGTGTCGAGTACTTCATTCGCAGTGCCATTCCAGCTGAGTTGTTCCATGCGGTACTCGGCAACAGGACGTGGTATGTAGAATTTCAACGCTGTATTCGCGACGGGGAAACCGATGGCAGGCACCTCTAGGTCGGCGCTCGTGTTGTTCACTTGCCAACCGACTTGCCCCGTGGTGTGGCCTGGGCCGGGAGTAGAGTTTCCGTATTGGTAAATGAATTCACCGTTCTCTTGCAAGATGACTTGCAGATTGTAGTCGCCGCTCGCATTGGAGAAGGATGTCCATTCTGGGACATGACTCCATGTCACCACGAAGCTACGGTAAGGAGCAGTACCGAGGGTCGCATAACTGACGTAGCACACTGTCCGGTCGGTACAACTGGTGGTGTATCCACCACCGATCTCGGATTGTAACGAGGGGTCGAGGTCGCCACCGTATATACGCATGGTGGAATCGAGAGAGGCATTCGGATAGGGAAGTTGTGTGACGGGGCTGCCAAAACCGCACGTCAAGTTGTTGTTGAATTGCAGGCGGCCGTTGCTCATGACACGAACTTGGGTGAAATTCGCCCCGCCGTACATAAAAGTGAATCCGATGGGTATGTTGCTAGAGAGTGAATCGTCTATGAAGGGCGGGGTGGATCCACAACCTCCTGTGTTGCTGAATTGGTAAAGCGAAGAATAGACGCCACCAAGAGTCGGACCTAGCTTGGTGTGGGTCGAAGCATCTATCCAGTTGAATGCAGTCGCAGTATTGGCGTAAGTGACGCCCTGCGCACTCGTGCCCAACATATTTACCAATATGAGCAATACTGACAGCGCTGTGATCGCTAGGTTATGCATCTCATCAGTCCCACTGGATTTCCCACGTGGGTCATTATAGACCTAGGGGTTGATCATGATGAAATATCAATAGCGCCGAGCCTAGTGTTACAACGTACAAAGCAATGCTGGTGGTTGGTAGCGAGTGCGGATGTGGAACATGCGGAACGCGCCGAAGTCCTTTGCGCTGGAAAGGGTGCCTGCGTATTCAAAGTTGGCCCAGCCTTCTCCTTCTAGTTCTAGCATGGCCACGAAAGGTTCCGTTCCGAATATCTCGCCCGGTGGGGTGACAGGTTCGATACGCGCGGTCTTGGTGACGTCGTTACTGGAATAGGTGTAGCACTCGGCAAGATGGTCGTACAGTTTGTACACGGGGCCGAAGTGCAGGCCGATGCGCATCATCAAGGGTTCTTTGATACTGAGTTTAGATTGGTCGATCTCGGCGAGCACGGTGTTCAAAGCGACGGCGATCTTGGCGGCGGTGGAGGCTTTCTCTGTGACGAGGAAGATGGCATCGCCCCAAGTGTCTATGTGCTGGATGTCCGATTTGAACTCGGCGGTCACCTTGGCCAAGAGTGGGTGAAGCTCGTTGTAGTACCACAAGATGTCGCGGTCACTCAGCTTGCTGTAGCCGCGTATATCGGAGAACAGGATGGCGTGTGGTTCGC
>JAVBYP010000089.1 GCA_030823965.1 Sideroxydans sp. | reverse complement strand
GTAGTGTGACGAAGAGCAGTGATTGCTGGACGATGGGCGAGATAGCCGTACCACGATCCATGTTCCATTTCTTCAAGATATCGAAGTATGCAGATTGATTGTCTTGTTTCCATTCTTCTAGTTGCTTATCGATGCTCGCCAAGACGTCATGATTCTTATTTTTCGTCGATGCGAAGAAGAGATGTGCAGGTTGAAATATGAGGGGGGTCGCCTCCATCCCATATTTGAATGAGTTGAAGTCGCCGTAATAATGATTGGCGACAGCTGCATCTGCTTTACCAGACTCGACGAACTCGAAAGCCTCTTGCATCGTCATCGTGGGGATGATTTGCGTCGATATGCCGAAGCCATCCATCAATCTATTGAATTCTTTCTCTTGCAGACTGTTATGCAAAAGAGCGACACGTTGACCACTTAGCTGAGTAAATGAACTCAAGTGGTGATCCAAACGCACGTATATCTGAGACCAGCTGTGTAAGGCGGGGGACTTGTGGAAATCGAACAGAAGTTCACGCTCAGGGGACGATGCGACGTCAGGCATCAGATCGATACGGCCATCGGCTAACTGTTTTAGGCAGTTATCCCACTCACAATGGACATATTTAAGTTGCCAATCATGCTTAGTCGCGATGGCCTGCAAGATATCGATGAAGATGCCATCGGGTTGCACGGTGTCGTTGGTGAAGATCTTGGGAGCATTTTCGTAGACGCCGACACGTACTACCTGAGCCTCGGCGTTCGATGCCAAGATCAAGGACGCGACTCCAAGAGCAAGCGCTAAGCTTCGCAATGAATGGAATGATGACAGCATGTTCTTATGTGACATCTTCATTGAGGCCGGTACTTTTTATTGGGAACACAACAAAGGCGTTCTCGGTTGATCGGCAATTTCAGGTCATACTTTATACTAAGTTACAAAAATATCTATAGATCAGCGTCATATATGAATGATGGGAGCTTTGACACAGTGCATAGAAGCTAAAGAAGCTTAGATTCTTCCCGCTAACATCCAATTAACCGCCAATAATGGCAATGTGACTTAGACTGCGGACGTTTTTGCCGCAAGGTCACGCACTTCAAATCACTAAAAAATACGATGAAGCTCCCTTCTAGATCATTCGATCAACCATCAAATACAGTCAATATCATCGCTGTCGGTGCTTCCACGGGAGGGACTGAGGCACTCAAGGAATTCTTGATTCGGATGCCGGCAGATGCCCCTCCCATCATCGTTACGCAGCATATGCCAGAAGCTTTCACTAAGTCTTTTGCGGCACGTTTGGATTCCTTATGTAGGGTCACGGTGTGCGAAGCGGAAGATAACCAACAACTAATTGCAGGGCATGTATATATCGCACCTGGACATTCGCACCTGATGTTGAGGCGTAATGGCGATCACTACGTGACTAAGCTAGATAAAGCGCCGCCAGTTAATCATCATCGACCATCTGTGGAGGTTTTGTTCCGTTCGGTCGCGCAAGCAGCTGGCAAGCATGCCATTGGCGTGATGCTGACAGGGATGGGGAAGGATGGGGCGGTCGCTATGCTGGAGATGCGGGAGGCTGGTGCATATAACTTCGCTCAAGATGAGAGCAGCTGCGTGGTGTTCGGCATGCCGCGCGAAGCTATCGCGGTGGGGGCGGTGCATGAAGTCGCCAATATCGAAGAGATCGCGCAGCGCCTATTAGCTAGGCTGGCCTTCCGAAATTGAAGATTGAAAATACAAAACAGTCCACAAGGGACGGTTTTGTATTTGGCGGAGAAGGCGGGATTGTTCAGCTTTCGCGTTGCATCCGCGAAAGCATCATCCCTCACTTCGTTTGGGACCGCCTATCGGCGTCCTGCGCGAGCGATGCTCGCTGGTCGAACCCGTGCGTTTCGTCCACACACCCACATCAACCAAATAAAAAACCGCCCACAAGGGACGGTTTTGTATTTGGCGGAGAAGGCGGGATTCGAACCCGCGGTGGGCTATAAACCCACACACGCTTTCCAGGCGTGCGACTTAAACCACTCATCCACCTCTCCGAAAGGGCGCGCAGAATAAACTAGAACGCTGTTTCAGGCAATCAGAAATGCTGCAAAGCGGTGAAAACAGACAGTTCGTCAGTCACTTTCATGTCATGAGCTTGCAAGGTGCGGATGAGTTCTGGGCTACTGCAACGAATGAAGGGGTTGGTGGCTTTCTCTAGGCCGATGGTCGAGGGCACGCTCGGTATATCTAGTGCACGCAGTCTTTGGGTATCGGCGATACGCTGTTGTATGGCTACATTCTTGGGTTCACATAGCTTGGCAAAACTTAGGCAGTATTCGGTGTATTCGTGTGCGCAATAGACGCGTGTGTCGTCGGGTAGGGCGGCTAGTCGCATCAGTGAATGGTGCAGGTCGGCTAGCGTGCCTTCCTTGTTGTTGCCGCATCCAGCCCCGAACATGATATCCCCACAAAACACAGCATCAGTTGCGATATAAACGATGTGATCCTCAAGGTGGCCAGGTGTCTCGATGATGTCGAAACTGATGCTCGGTGCTTCCAGTTCTAGTGTATCTCCCTCGCGCAAGTCATTGGTGATATGCGGGTTACGCGGATGGCTTCGTCCGTACACCGGCACGTTATATACTCCGCGCAATTCGGCGATGCCGCCGATGTGGTCGTTGTGACGATGGGTGCAGAGGATCGCGGTCAGCTTCAAACCGGTCCTGTTTAAAAATGCCAAGACGGGTGCAGCTTCGCCGGGATCGACGATGGCGACATGCGTCTCATCATGGATGGCCCAGATGTAGTTGTCGCGCAGGGCAGGAATGGCAGTGATGTTCAACATGATAGGTCTCAAGGGCAGATGCCGAATTCTAAAGTAATCGCCAATAGTCTGAGTGAATGGATCGCCACTGAGCAGGGCGGCTATGTACTCGCGCGCGAGCAGGCTTATTTTGATGAGTCGGTGAGCGACCTGTTCGGTTTCAACGCATTGCAGTTGGGGTTGCCCAAGCAGGATTTCTTGCATAACAGCCGTATGCCCTTGCGCTTCACGGCGGGTAATTCGGCCAGTAACGATGTGCGGGTATGTTGTTCCGAGTTGCCCTTCGATGGAGATAGCCTCGATCTGGTGTTGCTACCGCATGTGTTGGAGTTCGCAGAGAACCCGCATCTGATCATCCGCGAGGTAGAACGTGTATTGATGCCAGAGGGAAATCTGCTCATCAGCGGTTTCAATCCCTTCAGCCTATGGGGGATGCATCGCGCTTTGGGGAGGCGACAAGGTTATCCGTGGAGCGGGCAGTTCATCACGCTGCCGCGTATGAAGGATTGGCTGGCGTTGCTGGGCTTCGAGGTGGTGGATGTACGTTTCGCCGCCTATGCACCGCCGTTCCGCCAACGCAAATGGTTGGAACGCGCAACATTCATGGAGAAGGCGGGGGGGCGCTGGTGGCGCGGAAGTGGCGGGGTGTATTTCATCCATGCCATCAAACGTGTGCCGGGTATGCGACTCATCAAGCCGAAATGGAACGAGGGGTTGGTGCAGAAGCTGATGCCAGCGGCACCCAAATTGAACAAAGGGATCCAGAAGGTCGAGAACGATGAGTGAAGTAGTCGATATATTCAGTGACGGCGCATGCAAGGGAAATCCCGGCATAGGTGGCTGGGGCGCGTTGTTGCGAAACAAGGGCAAGGAGCGTGAATTGTGTGGTGGCGAAGAACACACCACCAACAACCGCATGGAGTTGATGGCCGCCATCATGGCGTTGGAAACGCTGACCCGTGCCTGCAAGGTGCGTTTGCACACCGATTCT
>JAVBYP010000134.1 GCA_030823965.1 Sideroxydans sp. | reverse complement strand
CGAGACGGCCTGCAGGTGCAAGACCTAAGAACTGGCTGCGATGGAAGCGGTGAGGCGATTTATCTTCCGCCCAACGTGTGGATTGGTCGAACAGCAGGATGGCTGGTTTGTAACCTTGTTCAGCTTGGCCTGAGACGTAGCCGACAGGTTTGTGCAACAGGATGGTGACGCGATCATTCTGTTTGGCTTGCGCGGCTTTTTCTAGTGTGATCTTCTGCGTCGGTAAGATCTTAAAGCCAAGCTCGCTGACGATCTCGCCATCGACCTTGACCCAACCTTTGGCGATGTAGTCATCCGCTTCGCGGCGTGAGCAGAGTCCTTGTTCGGACATCAGTTTCGAGAGTCGTACTTTTTCCATTTTCATCCTAATGCGGGAAACAATCCGCGTAATCCGCCAGCCATGAATTCCACGGCGATAGCGGCAAGTAATAAGCCCATCAATCGGGTGACGATATTGCTGCCTATCTTACCCAATCGCCTTGAGACCCAAGGTGCGATGAGGAAGGTCAGCCAGACAGTGAGGCTGAGGGCGACAAGCACTAGCGCCATCACCCCATAGTGTCCTGTGCCACTGCCTTTGTGCGCATCCAAGATCACCGTGCTGATCGCACCCGGGCCGGCTAGCAGAGGAGTGGAGAGCGGCACAATGGCGATTGACGAAGTCGTATCACCGTCGGTGTTGTTGTCGGGTGAAAGTTTTGGCTTGTCGCCGATGAGCATGTTGATGGACATCAGCAGCAGCAAGATTCCGCCCGCCGTGCGGAAGGAGTGGATGCTGATGCCGAAGAACTCAAGGATCGCTTCGCCCGATAACAAGGCGGCCAGCAGGATGCCGAACACGGTCAACGACGCAAGACGACCCACCCGTTCACGTTTTTGCGCGGTCATTCCTGCCGTCAGCGCGATGATGATAGGAATGATGCCTACCGGATCGATGATCGCGAACAGGCTGATGAAGATCTTCGTATATTCAGTGAAGTCGAGCATGGCTATCTTTTAGACGATGTGATCGACCAGTTGTCCAACGGCCATACGCAGGCGGCGGGACAGGCTGACTGCGATGGCGCGGATGACACGTGCCGCCATGCGTGGATGTTCTTCCAACATCTTGTCCATCGCCTCTTTCGAGAGTGTCAGCAGGATGCTGTCTTGTGCGGCAGAGCAGGTGGCGGAACGGCGTTCACCATCCAGTACCGCCATCTCGCCGAAGGCGCGTCCATGGCCCAAAGTGACCATCTCCACTAACTCTTCGTTCTGATTCGCCTTGATGACGGAGACGCTGCCGGAATGCACGATGCACATGAAGGTGCCGATCTCACCTTCGCTGAAGATGACTTCGTCCTTGGGGACCTTGCTGACGCTGAAATAATGCGCGGCAGCCCGCAACTCGGCTGGCGCTAGATGCTTGAAAAGGTCGCAGTCGATCAGCATGGAGCTGATCTCATCGAGGAGAGCGGAAGGTGTTGCCATGGTGCGCTTCTGGGTTGGTTCGAATGGCGGCGGAAGTTACACCGTATAATCGGACGAATCAACCTAATCCCAGCCATTCGTGAGCAGACTCATCTTAAATTCGTATCTTTACGCTTTCCTTGCGGGGGCGGTCGCCGTGTTCGGCTTTGCTCCGTTCGGCATCTTCCCCCTGCCTATCTTGTCACTTGCCGTGTTGTTCTGGCTGTGGAGCAAGGCCGAACGTCCCTCGCAAGCCGCATGGTTAGGATTCGCTTTCGGCATGGGATTGTTCTGCGTAGGAGTCAGTTGGATCTACGTCGCACTGCATGATTACGGCTACATGCATCCGATCCTGGCAACCTTGGCGACGATGCTTTTCGCGGCGGTGAATTCATCCATTCCCGCCTTGGCGGGATATGTGCAGGCCAGATTCAAAGTCGCGGTGACTTTGCGGATCCTGTGGGTCATGCCAGCCATCTGGGCGCTCGCCGAGTGGGTGCGCGGATTCTTGTTCACAGGTTTCCCTTGGTTGTCCGTCGGCTACTCGCAAGTGCCGAACAGCCCGTTGGCGGGATATGCGCCCATCGTCGGCGTGTTCGGTCTGTCCTTGCTGGTGGCAGTGAGCGCGGCATTGTTGCTTGTGATCTGGCGCGTGCGATGGAGCAAGCTCGGCAAGGTGGCGTTGGAGTGTGTCGTCGCATTGTGGATGGCAGGTGTGACTCTCAGCTTTATCGAGTGGACAAAGCCGCAAGGTGAACTGCTCAAAGTGAGCCTGCTACAAGGCAACATCGCACAAGACACCAAATTCGACGAAGACGCCTTGATAGGCACGCTGGAGACTTACCGGCGGTTGGCTGAGGGTAGCGATGCGCGTCTCATCGTCATGCCTGAGACGGCGATACCGTTGCTGCGTGAATACATCCCAGAAGGTTATCAATCGATGTTGCGTGAGCATGTGATGCAGAGCGGTGGTGACATCCTCATCGGCGCGTTCGAGCGTGAAGACGGGCGCTACTACAACAGCGTGTATTCCTTGGGTTCGTCCGAAAGTCAGCACTACCGTAAAGATCACCTCGTTCCTTTTGGCGAGTTCATCCCCCTGCGTAGCGCATTCGGTTGGCTCATCAACGAGGTGTTGCAGATACCGATGGGAGACCAAGCCCGTGGCGGTGCGAATCAAGCCCCCCTCAATGTTGCAGGGCAGAAGGTGGCAGTGAATATCTGCTACGAGGATGCCTTCGGCGAAGAGATCATCCATGCCTTGCCCGCAGCCACCCTGCTGGTGAACGTCACCAACGATGCGTGGTACGGGGATTCCTTCGCCGCCGAGCAACACAACCAGTTGTCGCAGATGCGCGCATTGGAAACCGGTCGCATGATGTTGCGCGCCACCAACACAGGGGTCACTTCAGTCATCGGCGTGGATGGCCGCGTGCAAGCCATGCTGCCGCAGCATGAAGAAGGCGTACTCACCGCGCAGGTGCAAGGTTATGTGGGAAGCACGCCGTATGTGCGCTGGGGGAATGTGGCGATGCTGGTATTAGCAGCCGTGATGCTAGGAATCGCTTGGAAGTCGCGAGACAGATGAGCTGGTGCTGCTACCTCCTGCGCTGCGCCGACGACACCCTCTACTGCGGTATCACCAATGACTTGGATAAGCGCCTTGCTGCCCACAACGCTGGCGAGGGGGCTAAGTACACGCGTGGGCGAGCGCCGTTGAGATTGGTCTATCAGGAGGCGTGCGTCGACAAGTCCTCTGCGTTGAAGCGGGAGCGTGAGATCAAGTCTTTGACGCGTGCCGAGAAGCTGCTGTTGTGCGGGGTGACGCAGAAGGCTTAAACCCGTAAAATGCGCGCCTTCGCATATTTTGCTGGGCAATATCCATGAGTACCATTGGTTCCAAGCCAACGTTTCAGCAGATCATCTTGATCTTGCAACAATTCTGGGACAAGCAAGGCTGCGCGCTTTTGCAACCCTACGACATCGAAGTGGGGGCGGGCACCTTCCATACGGCGACCTTCTTGCGTGCCATCGGCCCCGAGCCATGGCGTGCCGCGTATGTGCAACCTTCGCGCCGTCCCAAGGATGGGCGCTACGGCGAGAACCCGAATCGCTTGCAGCATTACTACCAATACCAAGTGGTGCTGAAACCTTCCCCCGACAACATCCAAGAGCTTTATCTGGATAGCTTGCGCGCCTTGGGCATCAACACCAACGAGCACGATATCCGCTTCGTCGAAGACGATTGGGAATCTCCGACTTTGGGCGCTTGGGGGCTGGGTTGGGAAGTCTGGCTGGATGGCATGGAAGTCACTCAGTTCACGTATTTCCAAGAAGTCGGCTCGCTGGTTTGCAAGCCGGTCTT
>JAVBYP010000005.1 GCA_030823965.1 Sideroxydans sp. | reverse complement strand
AGCTGAAGGACCGAAGATGCCGCTAGCGATCTTGCGCAAACAAGTGCGTGATCTGCCGATCACTTTCGAATTGGATGACAGCATGGCGATGCAGCCGCAGATGACGCTGTCTTCCTTTGATAAGGTCGTGGTCGTCGCGCGCATCTCAAGATCAGGCACGGCGATGCCGGAAGCAGGTGATGCACAAGGACTGAGCCAGCCACTGCGTCCTGGTACAAAGGGCGTGAACCTGAAGATCGATCAGATCGTGCAGTGATCCATTGGTCGTTCAAGAAAGCCGAATCGTGCGATTCGGCTTTTTTATTGCGCGGTATCTACGTTGAGCTGCAACCAATATTCCAGCAGGGCGAGGTGCCACAACTTGCTACCGTTCAAGAGTGTGAAGTGAGACTCGGGCGCAGCAAGTAGCTTCTCTACATAGGCGCGGTTGAATAATCCACGTTTGATGCACGCTTCAGAAAGCAGAATTTCGCGCATGAACTCCAAGAACTCACCGCGCACGTATTTCAGCGCAGGGACGGGGAAGTAGCCTTTGGGTCTATCGATGACGGCATCTGGGATCAAGCCGCGCGCGATGGCTTTGAGTGGGAACTTGCCGCCTTCTTTGAGGCGCAACTCAGGCGGCATGCGTGCGGCCAATTCAACCAACTCGTGATCAAGGAAGGGGACACGCGCTTCCAATCCCCATGCCATGCTCATGTTGTCCATACGTTTCACTGGATCATCCACGATGAGCGTCGTCACATCGAAGCGCAACACTTCATCTAGGAAAGTGTCGGCATAGGGTTTGGTCAATTCATTGTGAGCCAACTCACTGGTCACATCGTGTAGGTGATATGCCGCTGTGACGGTCTCCAGATATTCCGCGTGGTCACGGTCAAAGTAGTTGCTGCGGAAGCGGTCCAGCGTCGAACCTTGTGTGGCATCCATCTTGGGATACCAGAAATATCCGCCGAAAACTTCGTCCGCGCCTTGTCCTGCGAGTACCACCTTCACATCGTGAGAGACTTTCTCAGACAGTAGATAGAAGGCGATATTGTCTTGGCTCACCATCGGCTCTGACATGCTGCGCACCGCTTCGGGCAGGCGCTTCAACACTTCACTGTTGGGGATGAGATATTTGTGGTGCGTGGTTTGGAAACGCTCAACCACTTGGTCCGAGTATTCGAACTCATCACCCTTCTCGGCATCTCCCCCGATGTCTTCGAAGCCGATAGAGAAGGTGTGTAGGTCTGGCACATGATCTGCCAGCAAGCCGACGATGAGACTGGAATCCAATCCGCCAGAAAGCAATACACCCACGGGCACATCAGCGGCAAGGCGATGGCGTTCCACCACTTTGGATAAGACATGGCGCGTGGCGGCCAGCCAATCTTGCTCGCTCAAGGTCACACTCGGACGCGTCGCATCCAACGACCAATAACGGCGATGTATCACTTCACCATCGGCGGTGAAAGTCATGCAGGTCGCGGGGGGCAATTTTTTAACGCCATTCAGCAAAGTACGCGGCGCTGGAACGGAGGAGTGCAAAGTCAGTTGGTGGTGCAGCGCGACAGGATCGATGCTGGTATCCACTCCGCCTGCAGCCAGCAACGCCTGCAAGGTGGAAGCGAAACGCAGCGATGCACCATCCACCGAGTAATACAAAGGCTTGATGCCGAAACGGTCACGCGCGAGGAAGAGTTTTTGTTCGCGCCTATCCCAGATGGCGAAAGCGAACATGCCGTAGAAACGTTCGACGCATTGTTCCCCCCAAGCATGATAGGCCTTGAGGATGACCTCGCTATCGCCCTCGGAGAAGAATTCATATTCCATCTCAACCAATTCAGCGCGTAACTCTTTGTAGTTGAAGATGGTGCCGTTGAACACCAAGGTCAGATGGAGTGTCTCGTCCACCATGGGTTGTTTGGCGTGGTCGGAGAGGTCGATGATAGATAGGCGGCGGTGACCGAATGCGAGTGGACCATCGTTGTAAAGTCCGTGCGAGTCAGGGCCGCGTCGCGCCAATCTGTCGCTCATGCGCCTGATCACATCAGGGGAAGGTGTTTGTTTGTCGAAACGTAACTCGCCGCAGATGCCGCACATGGATATGCTCCGTACAAAGTGAAAAGCTCCGCATCACTGCGAAGCTTTAGATTTTATTTGATTCAGACCCAGACTCGAATCAGGGGGGTAGCGGATTAATAGTACGGACAATACGTTGAACTCATGCAACTCTCATAAAGAATTCTAAGTGATTTTCAGTAACTTCTTGCAACCGTTAGCCAATACCGAACCAAATTTGTATATCGCTCGCTGGTACGCATTTTAACTTCGCCGCAATCATCTAGTTGCAAAAAATCTCACCGAACAGAAACAGATCTGGATGGAGTCGTTAGCGGCGGAGTGGTGCAAGTGGAAACTGGGAAGCTGGAATTGTGGCGTTATGGATTCTCAGCTTACTTACAGCTCAGTTTAATTTGCTTCTCTCTATCAACTCATGAAGTTTAGGAGAAGTTGGCACGTCGTATGACTTGCTCATTATTCGACTTGCAGGAGTGATATCAGCTAATCGACGAACGAGAAGCTTTGTTTCATCTTGCTTAGATGTCGCCTTGACGGCATCAAATCTGGATTTGTTAGGTACATGTGGAGATTTCATGACACACCTCCTTTAGATACACTTTTGAAAGGCGGAAGAAGCGAAGCTGAGCTACCAATCTACTCTCTACAATTTGAAATAACAACAAGGTTCATTGCATCTCCCTATCATCGTTAGTTGCCTCCAAGAAACCCTATGCTGCACTCAGGAACTGGAAGGGCGAATTGGTAAGCTAGTGCGTCCATAGGACACTGAATCAAGTGACTATGCCACCACGCAACCCTTCAAGAACTTTGCCTTAATGTCCATGTAGTCAATGTGTAATAGAGGCAGGTCTATATATTTCGGCATATATCGTTTAGCAGATTCGGGTGTTAGTGTGCTTAGAGATGTTAAGGGTAAACCCGTGGGAATGCGGTTTAGCAAAATATCCTGACCTGAGTTTTCAAAGAAGGTCGGCGTGATTGCTGAATGTTCAGTATTTGTCTATTGATATTTGTTTATTGCGAATGCTGAAATCAAAAAAATTATTCATATCAATTAGTTTGAACTCGCACAGAGTGCGACTGATGCTGTCGCGTCGATTCTACATGTCGAGGGTATCTTTTTTCTGATGGTACTTCCTCAATTACATCTTAGGACACGCGTTGCCTTACAAGTGCTACTGATCCTTATCATAGCAACGTGGGGGATGACGTATTTTCTAGCGCTTGACTTAAGAAAGGACATGATTGTTTTACTGGAGTCACAACAGTTAGCTTCAGCAACTGACATTGCTCATAGCATTGATGAGGAGTTGCAGTTTCGCATAAGAATTCTGGAGGCAACCGCTTCTAAAATCACACCCGAGATGATCTCTCATCCGGAACAATTGAAGCAATATCTACAAAGCAATCCTGACCTGAGTATCCCATTCGGGATTGGAACCATCATCATTTCGAATGAGGGTAAGGGGATTGTCGATCACCCACACATGCATGGTCACTTAGGGGACACATTTGCTGAGCGTGATTGCTTTAAGCAGGTTATTTCAACCAACAAGCCATATGTAGGGACTCCCCAAATTGGCAGGTATTCCAAGAAGCCAGAAGTAGGATTTGCTGTGCCTATCTTTGATCGAGTGGGCAAAAGAATATCCGTTCTAGTTGCATATTCTGAGCTCTCAGATGCTGATTTACTCGGTCCCGTCCTAAAGTCAGCAAAAAATGATTTTAAGGATCGGATTGTTCTGTTCTCGGCA
>JAVBYP010000200.1 GCA_030823965.1 Sideroxydans sp. | reverse complement strand
GAGCGCTTCTGGATCGAGCTCCAACTTGTCGATAGCCGTCTCGATACGTGCTTGCACCGCCCAACCGTTCTGCGCTTCGAGCGCGGTCTGCAAGGGCTGCATCTCTTCCAATAGTTTCTCGTAGTCGGCATCCGGTTCGCCGAGTTGATGCGAGAGATGGTGATAGTCGGTGATGAGTTTGTAGAGTGCGCCCAAGCCTCGCGCCACTTCGTCATACACGGTGGCGTTCGCATCCAGAACCGGCTCTTGGCTCACGTAGCAGATGCGCGCAGTAGGTTGCCGCCATAGGATGCCATCATCCAACTTCGCCTCGCCCGCCAATATCTTCAGCAGGCTTGATTTGCCGCCACCATTGCGCCCGATGAGGCCGACACGCTCGCCTTCATCGAGTTGAAAATCCACATGATCCAACAGTGCTACATGACCAAAGGCCAGAGCGGCCTTGTCTAGGGTGATATACGGCATTTAACTTTTCTTTTCTTGCAGACGCATTGACGATTGATAGATGAAGGAGAAACCTACGGCGAAGAATCCCATGCAGAGATAACCGAACGCGGTGGTGAATTTGTTCAGGACGAGATGCGTGTTGTAGTCGGTGATGGTGGTGGCGAACATCTGGAACACGAACAGGCTCAGCGCCAATGCATTGCCGATCAACACTAAACGATGTCCAAACAGAAAGTCCTTCTCACCCGGCGTACCCTCTGGCGGCAAGCTCTTACGGAAATACAGCACGGCGAACACCGCAACGAGCAACAACAGCGTTCCTATGATGCGGCTGGGTATGTCACCTTCCACGGCGGGTATACCCAACAGTTGCAGCAATATCTCTCCTGTTTTTGCCACCCATCCCATGAACAGGGTGTCCACCATGAAGAACCACGCCGCGAAAATATTTGCCTTTGGATACTTCATCACTGCCCCTTCGTTGATAACTGTTTCAGATCTTCGATGATCTCGGTCGAATGTCTCGACGTCTCCACCTTTAGATAAACCTTGGCCACTTTGCCCTGCGGATCGATCAAGAACGTATAACGCTTGGCGATCTTGAATACGACGAGATCCATCAATGCACCATATTTCGCTGCCACTTCGCCCTTGGAATCAGCCAGCAGCGGAAACGGCAAATGATATTTCTTAGCGAACTCGGCATGGCTCGCGCCGTCGTCCACGCTGATACCCACCACCTGCGCACCCAGCTTAGTGAGCTTGCTCAAATCATCGCGAAAGGCACAGGCCTCTTGCGTGCAACCCGGCGTGTCGTCTTTGGGATAGAAATACAACACCAACCACTTGCCTGCGAAATCTTTGAGCTGATGCGCCTCGCCGTTTTGGTCCGACAGATTGAAATCGGGCGCCGCCTCCCCCACTTTGGGCAATTCACCCGCACGCGCCATCTGGCTCACCAGCATCGCCACCGCACCGATCAGACCGAACAAGATCAACCATTTCATATCGCTCTCCTTGCCCCTCAGCGGGGGTGGGATTTTACGTTAGAATGCGCGCCGCATCGCACACATCCGCTGTCCTCGTAGTTAAATGGATATAACCGCCCCCTCCTAAGGGGCAATTACAGGTTCGATTCCTGTCGAGGACACCACTCAAACGACTTACCAACGGGGTGACCCATGTGTTATTCGACTTTGTTAGTGCGCTCCACCCTGCTCTGCCTGGCACTCATATCTCCCTCGGTAGTGAATGCCGCCGCATTGAATGACATCGATGCTGTACCCCATCTGAACAAACAAGGAAAAGACAGCTATCGCGCGTTCTTGGCCTCGGACAAGCACCGCGCCTTCGCTATCGCTCCTGGAGGAACATGGGGATGGAAAGGTGCAGAGTCCTCAACCGAGTCTGCGGTTGAAGAAGCGCTGTTGGCTTGTCAGATCGAGACCGAGCAAAAGTGTGTGTTGTATGCGACCAACGATGATGTCGTGTTCGACAACCAAGCATGGGCAAGGTCTTGGCAACCGTATGCAAACGGCACTGCCGCGAAGCGCGCTCCTATCGGCATCGCGCGTGGAGATCGCTTCTACGACCTGCGCTTCAAAGACACTGCAGGAAAATCCATCACTCTTTCCGAATTGCGCGGCAAAGTCGTGTTGCTGCATTTCTGGGGTTCGTGGTGCCCACCGTGTCAGCGCGAATTACCTGAGCTGTTGAAGCTCCAGCAAGCCCTGCGCAAATCGTCCGACATCAAGATGGTGTTGCTACAGGTGCGAGAAGATTTCGCCACCTCGCGCAAGGCCATCGCCCATCAACGCCTGAATCTTCAACTACATGATTCAGGTTCAAAAGATTCAAAGGACCAAAGCTTGGCACTCGCAGATGGCACGACGCTGAAAGACCGCGACATCGCCGCCGTATTCCCCACCACTTATATTCTGGATAAACACGGTATCGTGCTGTTCTCGCACAATGGCCCGGTGCATGATTGGCTCGGGTATCTGCCCTTGCTCAAAGATGCCGCCGCAAGATCTGGCAAATGATTCACCCGATGCTGTGTGCTGATCCATTACGCACAGCCACTCATTCATTCGATAGCAACAAGTCCTCAAGGAGAACTGCATGCTCGTCACATTCACCACAGAAGCCTATTCCGACATCACCATGTTTGGAGAGCACGCCCTGCCCCTGCTGAAAATGATGGGGCACAGCGGTACCGTGCCCAGCGCCATTCGTGCAGAGGATGTTCCGCTTGCACTCAACCTTTTGACGGCTGCCATCAATGCACAAAGGTCCGCAGCCCCACTTGAGAAAAATCAGAGTGACGAACCCGTGGTGAGTATGGCGAGCCGAAGTCTGCCTTTGATCAACTTGCTGACCGCCGCAGCCAAAGCAGGCAAACACGTTTCGTGGAAATGAGTCTTGGTTAGACCCTGCGCTCTAGCATGGATAGATTGGAAACACGCGTGTCTAGGATGAACCGAACTTGACCTATACCCCACCACCGCGATGGATCGTGGCGTAATAGATTTTTTCCAACTCAAGTTTGTGCTTGGTCTCTTCACTCGCAAGATACTGAAATAGATCGCGGATCGGGCCTGCTGGTGTGGTGTTGGCCAATTCACCATAGTGATGCATCGCAGCATGTTCACGCCCCATAGCATATTGCAGCACCGCCTGATCGTCGGGTTGTTCACCCAGATTCGGCAAGTGCAAACAGTCTGAAAACTTGCTATCGCTGGCTGTACGCTCCATCTCCGTTTTTACCTGCTCTGCAATATCAGCTCGTTGCGCCAAATTATTCAGCAAATCAAAATGGCCCTGCTCTTCTGCCGCCAGCTCTTCGACTAGATACCGGATGCGCTTACTTACTTTAGGAATCAGCGCGCTGTAAAAATCACGTGCACTCGCTTCAAATCCAGTCGCGACTTCTAAGATTTCACGCAAGGTTGTTTTGCCGCGCAAGCGGTCAATACCATGCACCGTACCTTCTTCGATTCGTGTCATTTTGCATGCTCCGTTACTGCGATCATTTCATGAATGCTCTTCGCGACACGATGTCCGTCTGCCACTGCACTGACCACATCAGGACCGCGAACCATATCGCCGGACGCCCACAACCATGCCTCACTGGTACGCCCGCCTGCATCAACCTGCAAACGCCCACGATTCCAAATCAGCTGCTCGGTAAGAGCGTCACCAAGCAAACTCGTGTCAGTCATCTGGCCGATCGCTTCAACCACCATCGAACCCGCATGGAATTGCTCATCACTTTCGTCATAACTCGGTGCAAAGCGGCCTTGTTCGTCGAAGATGGCTTTGACACGCCAAGTTTTAAGACCTGTGACTTTGCCATTTTCAATCACGACTTGTTGGGGGCCGCGCGCATCAAGAATCACCACGCCTTC
>JAVBYP010000270.1 GCA_030823965.1 Sideroxydans sp. | reverse complement strand
GATGGGGTGGTGTTGGCGGTGTCACACGAGAACCCTATCGTGGCCGCAATAGCTTTGACGGTGGATGACCCTGAGTCGGTCGTACGTCGCAACATCGAGAACTGCGGCTGGGTAGAGTTGGATTGGTGAGTTCGAGGACTAAAACAAAAAAGGACATCGCGAGGATGTCCTTTTTTTTGAGTATCGTTTAAATCACTCGACCTTGGCTTTTTCGCGCAACTCGGTGATGGCCTTCTGGATGGACTCCTGTTGTTTACGCTTTTCCAGTTGAGGGCGCACTTCTTCGAATGTCGGTACCTTCAGTTCGCGTGTGTCTTCCAAACGAATCACGTGCCAGCCGTATTGTGTCTCCACAGGAGCGCTTACTTGGCCCTTAGCTAGCTTCAGGATCGCTTCGCCGAAAGGTTGTACGAAGTTGGTCGGGACGGTCCATCCCAGATCGCCGCCATTCTCTTTGGAACCAGGATCTTTGGATTTTTCCTTGGCGACCTTGGCGAACTTTTCTTTCTTCACGCGTTTAGCGATCGTCTTGGCTTCAGCTTCTGTAGCGACCAGAACGTGAGAGACCTTGTACTCCTTGCTACCGACGCGCGCCTTGAGCGCTTCGTAGTCTTGTTTCAATGACTCTTCGCTGATCGGGTGGTTCTTGGCGTAGTCCTGTACGAACGCGCCAGCCAGAACGGATTGTTTCGCCAATTCCAGTTGTTGCACCGTCTCACCTTGCTTGTCCAACCCAGCTTTTACAGCCGCTTGGGAGATCACTTCTAGATTGATCAGGTCATCACGGATGGCTTTACGCATCTCAGGAGAATCTGGCTGGCCGCCTTGTGTGGTCGCCACTTTGACGCGCAGATCGACGCGGGATTGTGGGATGGAAACGCCATTCACCAGCGCGGCAGACTTATCTGCGGCAGGCTTCTCATCGGCAGCATGTGCGCCAGCGGCGAATGCCAGCAAAGCGGACAACAGGGTGAGCTTGGAAAATTTCAGCATGTTTCTTTCCTTCTTTCAGAGTTTGATTGGTGGGTGATTCATTTACCCGGCGCGCAATATAGCACGCCTAGGTTTTAGGCTGGAAAGACCTTCTTGTAGGGACGTACGGCGACCTGTGCATATACGCCTGCGGCGACATAAGGGTCGGCATCGGCCCATGTCTGAGCGGCTGCTAGCGAAGCGAACTCAGCGACGATGAGACTTCCGCTGAAACCCGCTGCGCCAGGGTCGATGGCATCGATCGATGGAAAGGGGCCTGCGAGCACCAACCGTCCAGCATCTTGCAATGCTTGCAAGCGAGCCAAGTGGGCAGGGCGCGCACCTTTGCGTCTCTCTGAACTGTTGGGAACGTCGTTACCGAAGATGGCGTACAGCATCATTGACCTTCTTTCTTATCTTCTTCTACATACTTCGCCAGCATCGAGGCTTGCACGAGGATGAATACGATCATCATCGCGGTGGCGCCGAACAGTTTGAAGTTGACCCACGCATCGGTCGAGTAGTTGAAAGCGACATATAGATTCACGAAACCGAGCAAGGCGAAGAATGCGCTCCACGATAGATTGAGGTTGTGCCACACCTTATCTGGCAGTGACATCTTGTCTTTCAACAGCGCACGCATCAGATTCTTCTTGAAGAAGATGGGCGAGAACAACAGCGCGGCGGAGAAGAACCAGTACAACACGGTCGGCTTCCACTTGATGAAGGTCTCGTCATGTAGCAACAATGTCGCGCCACCGAACACGGTGATGATGCCCAAGCTCACCCACAACATGGTGTCCACCTTGCCGTGACGATACTTCACCCATGCGACTTGGACGAAGGTGGCGACGATAGCGGTCGCAGTCGCAGCGAACACGCCATAGGCTTTAAAGACGGCAAAGAAGAGGATGACGGGGAACAGGTCGAACAGTAATTTCATTGTTACTTTCTATCGAGTGCGAGCGAGGTGGAGTTGATGCAATAACGCATACCAGTGGGTTCGGGACCGTCTTCGAACACATGACCTAGATGTGCATCGCAATTTGAGCATACGACTTCGATTCGATCCATACCAAGCGGATCTTCGTCACGATATTCCACCGCCCCTTTATCGATAGGCTCCCAGAAACTGGGCCAGCCGGTGCCCGATTCATATTTTGTTTCAGAATCGAACAGGGGCATACCGCAACACACGCAGCGATACAAGCCAAAGTCGTGGCAATCCCAGTATTCCCCCGTGAAGGCGGGTTCTGTGCCGTGTTCACGACACACCGAAAATTGCTCTGGCGTGAGCTCTTCACGCCATTCGTCGTCGGTCTTGTCTAAAGGTTCGGTCATAGAACTTCGGCGGCATGATCCGCCAAACGTGAACGCTCACCGCGTTGCAAGGTGACGTGACCGCTGTGTGGCCAGCCTTTGAATCGATCCACCACATAGGTCAGACCCGAGCTACCTTCCGTGAGATAAGGCGTGTCGATCTGCGCGATGTTACCCATACACACTACCTTGGTGCCGGGGCCGGCGCGGGTGATGAGTGTCTTCATCTGCTTGGGCGTCAAGTTCTGCGCTTCATCGATGATGAGGTATTTGTTGAGGAAGGTACGGCCGCGCATGAAGTTGAGCGACTTGATCTTGATACGAGAGCGGATCAGGTCACGCGTCGCGGCACGTCCCCATTCGCCGCCTTCTTCCGACGTCTGATTCAACACGTCGAGGTTGTCGTCCAATGCGCCCATCCAAGGGGACATCTTCTCTTCTTCCGTGCCTGGCAAGAAGCCGATGTCCTCGCCCACAGGAACGGTGACGCGAGTCATGATGATCTCGGAATACAACTTATGTTCCAAAGTCTGCATCAAGCCCGCAGCCAAGGTGAGCAAGGTCTTACCGGTACCGGCTTGTCCCAACAAAGTGACGAAGTCGATCTCAGGGTTCATCAGCAGATTGAGCACGAAGTTCTGCTCGCGGTTACGTGCAGTGATGCCCCAGATTGCGTTCTTGGAGTGCGTGTAATCGGTGAGTGTGCGCAACGTTGCTACGGAGTCGTCTTGAGTAGCGACCACAGCGTAGAACGGCTTATCAACGCCTTCCTCTTGATAGACGAACTCATTCACCAACAGGTCGCGGCAGGTCGGCCCTTTGATGTTGTAGAAGGTATGGCCTTCGACCACGCCCGACACCATGTCCTTGCCGTTCTTCTCCCAGAAATCAGGATGCAGTTCCAACATGCCCGTATAGAGCAGGTCGGTGTCTTCCAGCACCTTGTCGTTGAAGTAGTCCTGCGCGGACAGTCCCAAGGCACGCGCTTTGATGCGCATGTTGATGTCTTTACTGACCAGTGCGACTTCGCGTTTGGAATGCAGCGTATGCAGATGGCTGACCACGCCCAAGATGGCATTGTCAGCTTTGCCATTCGCCAAGGTGGCAGGCAAGGGGGTATGGATGAACTCGGTCTGTAGATACAAACGACCGGTGGCATTCTTGTTGCCCAAGGCATTCAGTGGCACGCCGTCGTCGATGTTGTCTTGACTGTCGTTGACCAGATTGTCGAGGAAGCGGCTGGCCTGACGTGCGTTACGCGCGACCTCGGTCATGCCTTTCTTGTTGTTGTCCAACTCTTCCAAAACGAACATGGGTAGATAGACATCGTGTTCCTCGAAACGGAACAAGCTGGTCGGATCGTGCATCAGTACGTTGGTATCCAACACGAAGAGTTTGGTGTCTTTGTTCGGAGTTACTTTGCGTGCGTTCATGGCTTCCCTTTTTTATAGAGTTTGAACAAAGGCGAGAACTTCTTGCGCGTGACCATCCGCCTTGAGGCCACGCCATTCTTTGCTGATGACACCTTTCTTGTCGAGCACGAAGGTGCTGCGCTCGATACCA
>JAVBYP010000156.1 GCA_030823965.1 Sideroxydans sp. | reverse complement strand
CGACTACGAGCAGCAGTTCAAGTCTGGCAAGGTGAAAGATGGCCTGCTCAAGATGTTGTGTATGGAGCGCTTGGATGATCTGAGCGAGCCTGATCGTCTGCACATCCTAGACAGTTGTTTCAAGAGCAATCACACCAAGATGTTGCAACCGTACCGCGCATACCAGCATCTATTCGATCTGCAAAAGATGATGGAAGGCCGAGGACGCGAGACTGTGACCTATCTGTCTGGTCAATATATGGCTGACTTGCTGGTGTGGTACCACTTGGTGTGGATGGGCGAGAGTGTGCGTCGCGAGAGTGAGGTCGTCGCGCGTCTGATGACCAAGGGGAGTCAATTCACATTTGCCGAGCGAATGGAGTTGTTCAAACTCATAGGAGAATTGATCGCAGGCATCATCCCTCGTTACAAAGCACTCTCAGATCGTGGGCAGGTGGAGATATCCAGCACCCCTTACAACCACCCTATCTTGCCCTTGTTGTTGGATTTCAATTCGGCACGCGAAAGTGAGCCGAATGCGCCGTTGCCTCAAGCCAGCTACTACCCCGGTGGATTGCGTCGTGCGCAAGCGCATCTAGCGAAAGCAGTGGAAAGTCATCAGCAGCACTTCGGCGTCAAGCCGAATGGTATGTGGCCATCGGAAGGCAGTCTTTCGCGTCCTACACTGAAATTGCTGGGCGAGCACGGATGCAAATGGACTGCGACTGGACAGGCGGTGCTCGCGCACAGCCTCCAGCGAGAGATGAATGGCAATGGCTTGCCCGATAAATCCACCTATCTGTACAAGCCTTACGTGATGGAGGATATGGCGAAGCCGGTGTATACCTTCTTCCGCGACGATCAACTTTCCGATCGCATTGGTTTCGAATATGCGAAATGGAAAGGTGACGATGCTGCTGCCGACATGATCCATCATTTGGAAGAGATCTACCGACATTCACCTGGGGAGCATGATCCAGTCGTTTCCGTAATCTTGGACGGCGAGAATGCGTGGGAGTATTTCCCGTACAACGGCTATTATTTCCTGTCCGAACTTTACGCTAAGTTGGAAAAACACCCGTTCATCCAAACCACGACATTCGATGAGTGTGTGAAGGGCATAGAGTCCAAGAAGTCCACGGCCGAGACGGGCAAGTTGAAGCAACTTGTTTCGGGTAGTTGGGTATATGGCACCTTCAGCACGTGGATAGGATCGCCGGACAAGAATCGCGGTTGGGATCTGTTGTGTGAAGCGAAACGCAGCTATGACATCGTGACCAACAGCGGAAGATTGACTGCGGAAGAGTTGCGTTTAGCAACGGAGCAACTCGCCGATTGTGAAGGCTCGGACTGGTTCTGGTGGTTCGGTGATTACAACTCTGCACAGAGCGTGTCTTCTTTCGACTTGTTGTTCCGCCAGAATCTGGCGAATCTCTATCGCCTGCTCAAGCTGCCGGCGCCAGTCGATCTGCAGCATGTCATCAGCGTAGGCGGCGGGGACCCCGCTGCAGGTGGCACCATGCGCCGCTCAGATGTGGTTTGATCCATGTCTGCTGAATTGATCGGCATCGATGTGGGCGGGACCAACTTCCGCCTAGGTGTCGTTCAAGAACTGCGCGTAGTGTGGGAGAAGCGGTTCCAAGCCGATTTCTCCGGTGTGTGTCGTAGGCAATCTGCCGCCGATGCCTTGGAGACTATCACTGCGACATTGAATGATGCAGTGGCTGAAGCGAGAATCTCTTATCCGGACGTCCGCGCCATCGGCATCGGCTTTCCTGGCTTCATCGATCCGATGACTAGGCAGGTCATTTCCTCCCCCAATCTTCCCAATCTTTCGAATGCAGACATCGTAGGCCCTTTGGAGCGACGTAGCGGTCTTGCTGTTGTGTTAGAGAACGACGCCTCCGCTGCCGCCTATGGCGAATTCGCGCTGTCGCCACAAAGCAACGGCGATCTCATCTACATCGGTCTTGGCACGGGTGTGGGTGGCGGGTTGGTGTTGCAAGGTGAGTTGCGTGGAGGCACACATGGTGTCGCTATGGAGATCGGACACCTCACTGTCGAGCGCGGTGGTCGTCCGTGTGGCTGCGGCAATCGCGGGTGTTTGGAGCAGTACGCTTCGACCAATGGGGTGGTTCAGACCTATGCCGAGCTGACGGGTAAGTCACTCAGTGCTTATGACATCGCACAGGCGGCTCGACAACAAGATGACGCAGCCGTGAAAACCTTCGAGCAGGCGGGTGAATATCTCGCCAGCGCACTTGCCCATATCGCCAAGGTGGTCGATGTGGGCGATGTCGTCATCGGTGGAGGCATGAGCGCCTCGTGGCCTTTGATGCAAACTGCGTTCGATCAACGTTTGCAAGAAGATCTAATACCTGGATTGCGGGGCAAAGTAAAAGTCCGCATATCTCAAGCACAAGATCAAGCCGGAATCATCGGAGCGGCCATGCTCTCAGGGCAACAATCCTAATCAAAGCTCGGCTCTAAGGGCTAAGTTTGGTAGAATCTCGCCCCTAAATTATCGAACCGTCCTAGGAAGTTATCGTGAACACGCCTCTCAATCCTGCAATCCCCAAACAACACAGTATCTTGAAGATGCCCGCACTGGGTACTGACTCCATCAGCGTGATGGAGGACTTCCGCCGTTATTTCAGTCACACCTTGGGTTGGGAGAAGTCCACATTGTCGGGATATCCGGTCTATTCGTCCCTGTCTTCGACCCTGCGTGACCGTCTGATCGAGCGTTGGAGGAACACGCAGCGCGCTTACGACGAATCGGATTGCAAGCAAGCCTATTACCTGTCACTCGAATTCCTGATGGGAAGGGCGATGGGCAATGCCATGCTCAATCTCGATATGCAGCAAGAGGTCGATGAGGCGATGCGCAACTTCGGCGTGGCGCTGGAAGATGTGCAAGATCAAGAGAGTGATGCGGGTCTGGGTAATGGCGGTCTGGGTCGCTTGGCGGCTTGTTTCTTGGATAGCTGTGCCACCTTGCAGTTGCCAGTGACTGGTTATGGATTGCGTTACGAGTACGGCATGTTCCGTCAGCGTTTGGAGAACGGTGCGCAGTTGGAGGACCCGGACCATTGGTTGCGCAACGGCAACCCGTGGGAGATCGAGCGTCCAGAGTATGCGGTGCGTATCAAGTTCGGCGGTCGTAGCGAGATATTCAAGGATGTCGACGGCAAGCTGCATGCACGCTGGGTGGATTCGCAGGATGTGATGGCTGTCCCTTTCGATATGCCTATCCCAGGCTATCGCAACGGCACGGTGAATACGCTGCGTCTGTGGAAATCTACAGCCACGGACGAATTCAATCTGGAAGAATTCAATGCGGGCAGCTACACCGAAGCCGTCGCTGCGAAGAATGCCGCTGAGCACATCACCATGGTGTTGTACCCGAACGATGCAAGCGAGAACGGTAAAGAGTTGCGCTTGCGTCAACAATACCTGCTGGCTTCTGCAAGTCTGCAAGACGTATTGCGCCGTTGGGTGAGCAAGCATGGTAAGGACTTCACGCATTTCGCCGAGAAGAACGCGTTCCAATTGAACGATACGCATCCGACCTGTTCAGTCGCAGAGCTGATGCGCTTGTTGATGGATGAGCAAGGTCTGGGCTGGGATGCTGCGTGGAAGATCACTAGCAAGACCATGGCATATACCAACCACACGCTATTGCCAGAAGCGTTGGAAAAGTGGCCTGTCAGTATGTTCGGCCGTTTGTTGCCACGCCTGCTGGAGATCATCTACGAGATCAATGCGCGCTATCTGGCCGAAGTAGCTTTTCGTTGGCCTAGCGACGTGGCGCGTCAGCGCCGTATGTCCATCATCGAAGAAGGTCATGTGCCACATGTGCGTATGGCTTATTTGGCGGTCGTAGCTT
>JAVBYP010000226.1 GCA_030823965.1 Sideroxydans sp. | reverse complement strand
AACAAATTGCTTCCAGCTTTTTTATGTCAGCATCATCATATTGTTGTGGCTGGTTCTTGGGGAAATGGTCATTAACCCAATTAGCGCATGTCGAGAGTGCCTCAGAAACCTCCGAGATGCTTAACTGTTGGTAATTCCATGGCAGTAGCTGATTGGCCATGAGTACATGTCGCATCTGCGCTCCGGTGTTTGCGGAGATGCCCCCAGAAAGCCCAGTCTGCTCGTCGTCTCCACTGAGGAGCAGATCATGCGTATCAAATTCATCAGGGGAAAGGTCGCTGGAAAGTAAAGAGAGCTGCACTTCGGATATTGGGGAAATGGATGTGACTTGCACAATGCGGCCCCAATTGCTGTCCAAATCGTCCAAATCGCCAACGGCAATCTCATCTTGAAAAAGCTGCTTGGAAATTTCCACATGCCCATGTATATGATTACTGCCACCCCAACCATTGCCGCCAGAACTTTGGCGGCTTACCCAATCGCGAATGCCAGCAGCTTTTTGTAGGAAGCTTCTAAGGCCTTTTAAATGTTCTTGGAAATCGCTGTCATCGACTGTTGGTAGGCTTACTAAAGATTGAGCAAATAATTGAGGCGGCTGTTCAACAGCCAGTGATAGCAAAACCTCGGCAAATCTATGTTCACTCAACTCCCTGACTGCCAAGCAGGCTACAGATGGGGAATTTGGAAGCCCCTTCCAAGGAGCTTGGCCCCCATAGTTTTCGTACTCATCGCGGTTTTTTTGTGAGTGGAGTTCATTTGCCTGCGCAAAGAGGAGATGCCCCTGCAGAAGCCGGAACTTGACCTTCAGCAGATCGGAGGCCTGGGAATTGCAAAGTGCAGAGTATGTCGGGTGTCGAGTAGCGCCTCTACCCACCACTGGATTGTCGGGCTTTTCTTCTGGGGTTTTTGGGGACTTAGGTTTGCGACCGAATTTCGGACCTACAATCAAAGTTAAGCGAGGCTCTTCAGTTGTCACCCACTCGAGGAGCTTGATGGTTTCATATTGAAGATGGAAAGAGCTTAAGGGGATATCCCACTGTCTAGTAGAAACAGATAATATCTCGATGAGGTTCTGACAAATAAATGGGAAAGCGACTAGTTCATCGTGCGCGTTTAGCAACCATAGTAGATCCCGAAGTATTTCGATATCTAACCCGGCCTTAATGACTTCATTATAAAGTGATAAATGGGCGGTGCTTAGGGATGGGCGTGTGTGTGAATTAGTCGATTGACTCATGTAACCTAAGGTCATGAATGCAGTAGATCAACTCTAATGCTATTCCCATAATATGTCGATATAATTCGACTTTATGGTGTCTTAATTGTGACTGACATGATTTGTTTTACATATATCAACTATATGAAACATAACGAATAAACACTATTTACGCAAATCAACATTCATTAACTACTTGGTAGTGCGGTGGATTCCGAAGCGTCGTGGGTTCGACTCCCGCCGAGCGCACCAATCGTGTATGAATGTGGGCACTTGAATACGAGTGCCCTCATCATTGGTAGTGACACTGCCGACAATCCCTTGTTTTTATCCCTTCGCAGTGACTAGATCGATTAGATAGTAGCTGCCCTTATTTTATTTTTCTTGTTCGCTGCTTCAATTATGACGGGACATTATTATTAATGTCTCATCCGGCTTGTTATCATTGACGCATCCTTATGCGATGGAGTCGATGATGAATCTCTTGGTAATGCGCGGTCCTGTGATCGCAATCGCTTTTCTCTTTAGTTTGATCAGCGCACCGGCGAGTGCAGGTGAAGTGCGCGCTGCCGTGGCATCGAATTTTGCCGCGCCGATGGAGCGCATCGTTGCTTTGTTCGAGAAAGACAGCGGACATCGGGTGATGGTGAGCCTGGGTTCCAGTGGCAAACTCTATTCACAGATCAAAGGCGGTGCGCCTTTCGATGTGATGCTTGCTGCGGACGAGGTGACCCCTAAACAGTTGTTACAAGAAAGATTGGCGGTTGCGGGTTCACGCTTTGTATATGCCACAGGCAGGATGGTGTTGTGGAGTGCGCAGCCTGGTTTTGTGGATGAGAAGGGGATGGTGCTGAACAACGGCAATTTCAATAGGTTGGCCATCGCTGATCCCAAGCTCGCACCCTATGGTATGGCGGCGAAAGAGACATTGGAAAGGCTGGTGATGTGGAATGCGATGCAGCGCAAACTGGTGAAGGGTGAGAACATCACACAGACTTACCAGTTCGTCGCGACTGAGAATGCCGAGCTAGGATTCGTCGCGTTGTCGCAAATCATGCGCGACGGGAAAGTGGATGCGGGTTCGTGGTGGCTAGTGCCATCCGAGATGCACAAGCCTATCCGTCAGAGTGCAGTATTGTTGTCGGGAGCAAAAGACACCATCGCAGCGCAGTCCTTCCTTGCTTTTCTAAAGAGCGATAAGGCGAGGAAAGTGATGCGTGGCTTCGGCTATGAGATGCCCTGATCCATGTCTTCGCTAGACCCTAATGACCTGCAAGCCATCTGGCTGACGCTCAAACTCGCGAGTGTCACCACGCTGTCGCTATTGCTGATCGCTACCCCACTTGCTTGGTGGTTGGCACACAGCCGTCATTGGTACAAGGGATTGGTGTCGGCGTTAGTAGCACTGCCTCTGGTGTTGCCGCCAACGGTGTTGGGTTTCTATCTACTCTTGTTGTTGGGGCCACAAGGCGTAGTGGGTCATATCACCCAGTCTTTGCATCTGGGCACACTGCCATTCACCTTCGCTGGTTTGGTGGTCGGTTCGGTACTGTTCTCACTCCCTTTTGCAGTGCAACCAATTCAGAACGCGTTTGAGAGTATTGGAAGACGTCCATTGGAAGTGGCTGCGACTTTACGCGCAAGTGCGTGGGATCGCTTCGTCACTGTGGCGTTGCCGTTGGCGCGCCCTGGTTTCTTTACCGCCATCATCTTGGCGTTTGCGCATACGGTAGGGGAGTTCGGTGTGGTGTTGATGCTGGGGGGCAACATCGACGGCGAGACACGCGTGCTCTCGGTCGCGATCTACAACCATGTAGAAGGGATGGAGTATGGCGCTGCACATATCCTAGCCGGTGGCATGGTGCTGTTCTCATTCGTCGTGTTACTCGGGTTGTACTTTGCGGGCGGCAGATCATCTAGGATCATGCGATGAATGACATACAAGCGCGCTTCAAGTTGCAGCTGGATGATTTTGTGTTGGATGCTGAATTCAGTGCGCCCGCCGCTGGCGTGACGGCCTTGTTCGGCCCTTCAGGGTCCGGCAAGACCACACTGCTGCGCTGTATCGCAGGATTAGAGCGTGCGCACGGCTCCCTTTATGTGAATGGTGGAACGTGGCAAGACGACAAGACGTTTGTCCCGGTGCATGAGCGTCCCTTAGGTTATGTATTCCAAGAAGCCAGTCTGTTTTCACATCTCTCAGTGCGTGCCAATCTGGAATATGGCTTTAAACGCATCGCACCTGCCGAGCGTAAGGTGCAATTGGAGCAAGTAGTGGAATGGCTGGGCTTGAGTCATCTCATCGCGCGCGGTGACCCGACGCAACTCTCCGGCGGTGAGCGTCAGCGTGTCGCCATTGGTCGCGCGCTACTCACCAGTCCACGCATCCTGCTGATGGATGAGCCGCTCTCCGCGCTCGACACCACCAGCAAGCAAGAGATCCTGCCCTATCTGGAACGCATGCACCGCGAACTGAATATTCCCGTGTTGTATGTCAGCCATGCGATGGATGAAGTGGCGCGACTGGCAGATCACTTGGTGCTGATGGAGAAAGGGCGCGTCATCGCTAGCGGTACGCTGCACGAGACATTGGCGCGACTCGATCTACCCACGGCCCATTTCGATGATGCGGGCGCGGTGATCGAGGCGGACGTGGCACAGC
>JAVBYP010000091.1 GCA_030823965.1 Sideroxydans sp. | reverse complement strand
AACAAGCTTGCAAGATCGCGGGTCTGCCTAAGCCAACTGGCTGCGTTTAAGCCTGTTTAGACGATAGGGACTCACCATGGCGAGCATCGTATTTGCGATCCTTTTCTACCTCGCTACGCTCCTGTTCGTTGTGGGAGTGCTCTATCGCATCAGTATCTATGCGCGTACACCTGCACCGCTGAAGATACCGACCACGCCGGCGCCGACCACTAAGGGGGGTGTCGTCCTGCGCATGACGCGTGAGGTCCTGTTCTTCGAAAGCCTGTTCAAAGCCAACTTGTGGACTTGGGCGGCGGGTTGGTTGTTTCATGCGGGCTTGGCGTTGGTGACCTTGCGTCACCTGCGTTATTTCACAGAACCAGTATGGGGGTGGGTAGCCTTCATACAACCCTTCGGTATCTATGCGGGTATCGCCATGCTGTTGGGTTTGTGTGGATTGTGGGCGCGACGTTTGTTCGTCGAACGCATCCGCTACATCTCTACTCCATCTGATCATTTGATGTTGGTGTTGCTGATCGGTATCGCGGCCACTGGATTGTTGATGAAGTTCGTGGCGCATACAGATGTGATCGCAGTGAAGGGCTTCTTCATTGGCTTGATGCACTCCGACATCTTGAATTTCCCGACCGATCTGTTGCTGGTCGTGCATCTTTCTTTGGTTGTGCTACTCCTGGTCGTGTTTCCCTTCAGCAAATTGCTGCATGCACCAGGAGTCTTTTTTTCACCGACACGGAATCAGACCGACAATCCGCGCGAGAAGCGCCATCTGAGTGCTTGGGCTGCCAAGTTGGAAGCGGAGAAATAACATGGCAGATATCACAGCACCAGCCTATAGAATCATCCCTATCGTACCTAAGTTGAAACCGGGTGCGATGGAAGGCAAAGGCCCTTTCGTGGCCAGCGACAAGATCAATGAAGCGATCGGTTTCCCCGGACAACTAGTGGAAGACTGGCACGACAAAGCGATCGCCAAGATGGGCGATCTATTGTCCAAGTACCGCTCGCTCAAGGTCTACATGGATGCTTGCGTGCATTGCGGCGCATGCTCGGACAAATGCCATTACTTCATTGGCACACAAGACCCGAAGAACATGCCGGTGGCGCGTCAAGACTTGATGCGCAGCGTATATCGCCGTTACTTCACCTTGCCCGGAAAATTCTTTCCTAAACTCGTCGGTGCGCGCGATCTGACGCGCGAAGTGTTGGACGAGTGGTACAACTATTTCAATCAATGCTCCGAATGCCGTCGTTGCTCGGTGTTCTGTCCCTACGGTATTGACACTGCTGAAGTGACGATGGCGGCGCGCGAGATCCTAGACTCCGTTGGTTATGGACAGAAGTATTCAAACGAGATCATCGGCAAGGTGCACAAGATCGGTAATAACCTCGGTCTGCCAGGTCCTGCCCTGCGAGATACGCTGGAAGGCTTGGAAGAGGATGTGAAAGATGCAACCGGTATCGATGTGAAGTTCCCGATGGATGTGAAGGGGGCGGAAGTGCTGCTCATCACTCCATCCGCTGATTTCTTTGCTGAACCACATATCGACAGTTTGATCGGCTATGCCAAGGTGTTCCACGCAACCGGCACCAGCTGGACACTGTCTTCGATGTCATCCGAGGCGGGTAATTTCGGTATGTTCATCGGCAACTATGACCAATTGCGCGCCATTGCCATGCGCATCCGTCAAGCCGCGCTGGAGTTGGGTGTCAAACGCATCGTCGTGGGCGAGTGTGGTCATGCATGGCGTGTGGCTTATAGTTTTTGGAACACGCTAAACGGCGTGGGTGACGGTGCGGATGCGGACGATAAATTCGCGCAGATGTTGCAAAAGCAACTCGACCATCGCTACAAGCAGCCTATGCATATCTGCGAGTTCACTTGGGATGCGATCCAGGCAGGTGAGCTCACGTTTGATAGATCACTGAACGACAAGCACGTCATCACCTTCCACGATTCTTGCAACGTTGCGCGTGGTTCGCGCATGGGTGACTTTGCGGGTGGTCAGTTCGAGATACCGCGCAACATCATCAAGGCGTGCGCTAATAATTTCGTGGAAATGGATCCGCGTACTACTCGTGAGCAGACCTTCTGCTGCGGCGGTGGCGGCGGACTTTTGACGGATGACTTGCTCGAAGTGCGCGTGAAGGGAGCTTTGCCGCGCATGGAAGTATTGCAGCAAGTGAAAGATGAACAAGGTGTGAACTTCATGGCGACCATCTGTGCGATCTGTAAAGCACAGTTCACCAAGGTCCTACCTATTTACGGTTTTGATAGAAAGATGGTCGGCGGGGTTCACCAGCTGGTCAGCAATGCAATCATTCTTGGCGAAGATAAATAATTCACTGGAGGCAAAATGTCTGAAACAACAGCAACCCCGCAAAAGGTCACGTTCCGCCGCTACAAAGACGGCGATAGCAAGGTCAAACGTTGGAACGAGCAGATCTTCCAAGCTAGCCATACGCACAAATGCCCGACCTATATCCAATCCACGCCACCATGCCAAGGCAGCTGCCCTGCTGGCGAAGATATCCGTGGTTATTTGTCCATCGTACGTGGCACTGAAAAGCCTCCTGTTGGTGCTGATGGAAAGCCAACCATGCCTTGGCAAGAATATGCATGGCGCCGTCTGACTGAAGCGAACCCGTTCCCTTCAGTGATGGGGCGTGTATGTCCAGCCCCATGCGAATCAGGTTGTAACCGTAATGCACTGGAAGATCACGTTGGTATCAATTCGGTAGAGCATTTCTTGGGTGAATATGCGATCCAGAACAAATTGGGATTCATCAACAAGGCGACCCCGACAGGTAAGAAGGTCGCTGTCATCGGCGGCGGTCCAGCGAGCTTGTCTTGTGCGTATCAATTGACATTGAAAGGCCATGAAGTAACCGTATTCGACGACCACGAACATCTGGGCGGCATGATGCGTTACGGCATCCCCGGTTTCCGTACGCCACGAGAAGTGCTTGATGCTGAGATCCAGCGCATCATCGATCTGGGTGTGAAGACCCGCATGAACTGCCGTATCGGTACTGACATCTCGTTGGAACAGATCCGTAAAGACTTCGATGCGGTGTTCCTGGGTATGGGCGCACAAGCAGGCCGCGCACTGCCGCTGGCGGATAGCGCAGCGCCGAACGTTGTCACAGCGACGGCTTTCCTGAAAGCATTCAACGATGGTCGTTTGCAGCATGTTGGTAAGCGTGTCGTCGTCGTGGGTGGTGGTGATACTTCTATCGACGTGGCGACCGTCGCACGTCGCTTGGGTCACTTGGAGAGTTCTACACCAACCGACTTCGAACAAGCGATCTCAGGTCAGATGGCACATGATGTGGCTGAAGTCTCTGTGAAGCAGGGCGCTAACGTGACGCTGACTTCGATCTTCAATATCGACAAGATGCAAGCGAACAAGCACGAGATCGAACAAGCTTTGGCGGAAGGTATCGCGATTCGCGGTAGCTTGGCTCCCGTATCTATCGTTCGCGGCGCGGATGGACGTGCGACAGCACTGCGCGTGATCCAGTGCGAAGCGAAGTTGGTTGGTGGCAAGTTGGAGATCAAGAACATCGAAGGCACGGAACAAGACATTCCTGCAGATCTGATCGTGTCAGCGATCGGTCAGGCGGTCGACTTCACTGGATTGGAGGAGTTCAATAACGGCAAGGGTGCGGTCAGCACTGACAAGAACTATCTGGTCGCGGGACAAAAAGGCGTGTTCGCGGGTGGCGACATAATCCGCCCACATTTGCTGACTACCGCTATCGGTCATGGTTCTATCGCAGCCGATGGGATCGATAATTTCTTGAATGGCATGGACTTGGAAAAACGTCCTAAGATCGATGCGCATCAATTCGATCTGATGCGCAAGATGATGGAGAAGGGGCTTGAAGTTAAGGACACCCAC
>JAVBYP010000253.1 GCA_030823965.1 Sideroxydans sp. | reverse complement strand
GTCTTGAAAAAGATAAGTTGAGCAAAGAAGAGGCACTGGCGTTGCAGATGGAGCTGGAAGATGAGCAGCTGCAAGAGTGGCGTAAGATGATGGCCGCTTTGAACAAGAAGGCCGAAAGCAAAGACAAGCCGAAAGAAAAGGCAGCGGAAAAGGCCAAGCCTGTTGCGAAAGCTAAAGCATCGGTGAAGGCAAAATCGGTAGAAAAGGCGCCGAAGACTGCCAAGGCCAAGAAGCCTGCTGCGAAAAAAGAACAAGCCAAGTAAGCAGCATGCTGGAACGAGGCTCATGGATGAAGATCCATGAGCTTTTCTTTGTGGAGAGCTCCCGAATTTAGGCGCAACGCCTAACTGTCTTTGACGGAGCTGACTTCCACGCAATCCAAGATTCACACATCTTTCATCTCGGCGTAACACGCTGGCGCTACCGTGCTTCCCCTAGCAAAGCACAAGGAGCGCCCCATGTCCGCCACCATCCTGCCTACCGAATACTACAACCCACCGATCCTGCCGTCGGAGTTCTTGCGAGCTGTGCCGCGCTCGCCGCGCGCAGAGTACATGTCGCAACTGATAAGCGCACAAGAGATACAAGCACAAGAGGCCGCACCAGCGATGACTCCGTTGCGAGAGATCATCGAACAGCGCAAGTTGACTGCTCTGTTTCAACCTATTCTCGATTTGCAGAGTGGGGAGTTCTTGGGATTTGAGGGGTTGATTCGAGGTCCATCAGATAGCGCTTTGCATTCGCCCGCTAATCTGTTCGGCGCAGCGACCAAAGAGGGGCTGTCACTGGAAGTGGAGATGTTGTCACGACAAACGGTGTTGGAAGCGTTCGCTAAACAGAATCTGCCGAATTATCTATTCCTCAACGTCAGCCCGCAGACGCTGACTGAGCCTGATTTCAAGAATGGTCAGACCTTGGCATTCATGCGAGGGCTGAACCTAGACCCATCGCGCGTCGTCATCGAGATCACCGAGAATCAGCCGACCTATGATTTCGAAGCTATGCGTAGCGCATTGCTGCACTACCGAGGCATGGGTTTCAAGATCGCCATCGATGATCTGGGTGAAGGGTTCTCCAGCCTGCGCCTGTGGTCAGAGCTGCGGCCCGAGTTCGTCAAGATCGACATGCACTTCGTTCAAGGTGTGGATCACGATCCGATCAAACTGCAATTCTTGAAGTCGATACAGAGCATCGCAGAAAGTTGCTGCACAAAAGTCATCGCGGAAGGCGTAGAGACGGAAGCTGAGTTGCGTGTAGTGAGAGACATCGGTATCGCGCTGGGGCAGGGATATTTCATTGCCCGTCCCAATCCTACACCGCCTACTCTGCCATCATCAGATACGAGCCGTATCTTGAATTCTTCCAACATCTCACTCTTTCCAAAGAGTGAGACAGGCTACCGTTCGCAAGTGACGGCGTCGACACTGTTGACCTATATCGAGCCAGCGCATCCCGATTCACCCAATGACCTCATATTCGACCGCTTCGGGGCCAATCCGGACTTGCGCATCATTCCTGTGGTCAAGGGTGGGACCCCATTGGGGCTCATCAACCGCTATTCCTTCATTGATAAGTTCGCCAAACCCTTCCAGCGTGAACTGCACGGAAGGAAACCCTGTGGTGAACTCATTCAAGCCGATCCATTGTTGGTCGAGAAGAGCATGCCACTGGAAGAGTTGAGTCATTTTCTCGCTGAAGCTGACACTCGTCATTTTTCAGACGGGTTCATCATCACAGAGAACGGTCGCTACTTCGGTGTCGCTTCAGGGCAAGACTTACTGCGTGAACTCACTCAGATGCAATTGGAGGCGGCGCGTTATGCCAACCCGCTCACCTTACTGCCGGGCAACGTCCCTATCAATCAACACATCGAGCGCTTGCTGCAAGCTAATACGCCTTTCGTAGCGTGCTACTGCGACCTCGACAACTTCAAGCCCTATAACGATACCTACAGCTATCGTAAGGGCGACGAGATGATACAACTCACAGGACGCATCTTGAGTTGGGCGTGTGACCCCAAGTTGGACTTCATCGGCCACATCGGCGGCGATGATTTCATCTTGCTGATGCAAAGCCGCGATTGGAAGACTCGCTGTGAACACGCACTGCGCTCATTCGAGCAAGCGGCCTCACTGATGTTCCATGAGGAGCATCTGGTAGAGGGTGGATATAGCAGCGAGGGGCGTGACGGTGTGGTCAAATTCCATCCGCTCACGTCTCTTTCGATCGGTGCGATCGAAGTGTCGGCGCGTCAATTCCACTCTCACCATGAAGTGTCCGCTTCCATGACTGATGCCAAGAAGATGGCGAAGCGCATCTCAGGCAACAGCTTGTTCGTTGAGCAGCGTGCCATTCAATTCAAGATATAGGGGACGACATGACTCTTCAAGCCCAATTACGTTTGATCGCCTTCATCACTATGCTCAGCCTGACGGGCGTGATCATCTTCTCTGTCATTCAACTGGGTACGCTAAGAAGCACTTTCAACGACTATGAAGTACGGCAGACCTTGTCGACACAGTTGTCAACGATCAAGAGCGAAGCCCTTTCGATCTTGCGTGCCGATCCGATGCTTTTCGAGACGGAGCAAAGATTGCGACTTGCCGATTCAAAAGTCTTAGCTTTGCATGGCGAAACGCTCAAATCAGTCATTGCAGAAGAAGATCGCACCAAGCTGGCCGAAATGTTGGGCTATTGGGAGAAGTACGTGAAGGGATTGGATCTGGCGATGAAGATCGCCAGCACCAGTCCAGAGGATGCGATCACTGCACAGGACATGCTTTATAGGATGCATATCGAGCCGATGATCGCCAATATCGATTCGATCCTTGTCAGCAATCAAGATGCCTTGTCACAGTCTGAAGCAGACATCAAAGCTGATGTGAACCAGATCATCTGGATCGTTGCGCTGCCATTGCTGTTTGCGGGCGCCATCATCTTTGCTTTTCAGCATCGCTTCAATCGCCACCTCAAAAAGCGCGTCGATGACGTGATCTTGGCGATGGATCATCTGATCAAAGGTGATCTGACGCATCGCCTTCCAACGAGCCATGCCGATGAGATCGGCGTCATGGCGGGCACCGTCAACACGTTCATCGCGAGCTTCGAAAGTATCTTGCGCGATGTGAGCGCGTCGGCAGATCAGACCATGAAGGCATCGAACAAGGTCCATCAGATGACTCATGTAGTCAGCTCGAATGCACAAACGCAATCAGAGAAAGTGTCGGAAGCGAACACCTCCATACAAGAGATGCGTCAAACGATCTCGACTATTGCGGAGAACGCGAACTTTGCGGCTGATGCGGCAAAACGCACGCAGGAGCAAGTGCAAGAAGGTGCGGCCGTGGGTAAGCAGACTTTGTTCGCGCTCTCGCATTTGGATTCTTCTATGGATGCCTCAGTGCTGACGATGGAAGACCTCAATTCGACGATACGAAAAGTGAATGACATCAGCAAAGTCATCAAGGACATCGCGGATCAGACGAACTTGCTGGCGTTGAATGCGGCGATCGAAGCGGCCAGGGCGGGGGATTATGGGCGTGGGTTCGCGGTGGTGGCAGATGAAGTCCGAGTGCTCTCGGAAAGGACATCGCTCTCAGCAAAGGATATCTCCGAATTGCTCAAAGCCGTTCAGATATCGGCCACGAATGCGGTCTCTGTCATGCGCTCCGCCCGCGAAGAAGCAAAGAGCGGCGTCCTGCATGGAGAGAAGACCGATGCCGTATTGGCAGAGATCGGACTTTCTATGCGCTCGGTCGCCGAGCGTATGCATCAGATCGCAGAGGCGACGCAAGAACAGTCAGTTTCGGGCAAACATATCTCGACACATATCGCCGAGGTGCACGTGATCGCAACCAACACCAACAACGATATCGAGAATACGCGGAACGAGATGGCAGGCCTTGCGAACTCCTCCGAGGTCCTTCATCGCAGCGTTTCGCGCTTCCGA
>JAVBYP010000233.1 GCA_030823965.1 Sideroxydans sp. | reverse complement strand
GGCGGTCTGGCTGGGTATAACGCGACAGTGAATGCCTTCTCGACAGCGAATGGGATTATCAGCGGCAGTTTCGTCAGTGGCGGCAGCGTGAGTGGCACTAGCAGCGTAGGAGGCCTGGTTGGCAGCAATCAGGGCGACATCGGAAACAGCTTTGTGATCGGTAGCGGCATCAGCGGAGGAACGACCAGTGTGGCCAGTGCTGTTGGTGGATTGGTGGGTAGCAACAACGGCGGCATCATTAACACCTATGCCAGCGGCGGCTCCGTCAGTGGTCGCAATAATGTGGGTGGTCTGGCGGGCACCAACGATTTTCTTGGTTCTATCAGTTTCAGCTACGCAAACGTGGGATCGGTCACAGGGATTAGCAACGTGGGCGGGGTGGTGGGTAACAGTTATCAGGGGACGGTCGCGAACACATATTGGAACACTGCTCTGACAGGAGGCAACCTGACTAATGGTATCGGTTATGACTTTTTGGTTAACGGTCCGACTGGTGTGGGCGCGGCAGGCCTGAGTGCAGCTGGCCTGAAGACTATGTTGAACTTCTCCGGTTGGGATATCGCCAACACCGGCGGCGCTGTGGCGACTTGGCGCATCTATGAAGGATTCACCATGCCGTTGCTCACCAGTTTCCTGCGACCTCTAGAGGTTACCGTGGCGGGTAGCCGTGTCTATAATGGCACGACCGATGTGGCTTCGCTCGCCACATACAGTGTTGCACCTGATGCCACGCTGTTGGGCACGCCGGTTGCCAATACGGCAAGTTCCAACGTTAGCGTTACGCCTTATGTGGTGACTTCATCAGGTTTATTTTCTACACAGTTTGGATATGACATCAGCTACATCGCCGGTTCCATAACCATCACACCAGCACCACTCACAGTGGTTGCGAATTCGCAAAACAAAGTCTTGGGTACACCAGATCCATTGCTGACCTACATGACCTATGGTTTGATGTTGAATGATAGTGCGGCAACCATCTTTAGTGGTCAGCTTCTTCGTGAAGTGGGTGACACCATCGGTACGTACTCAATCAATCAAGGGAATCTGACTTTGCTGAGTTCTAACTACACGATGACTTATGTGGCAGGCACTTTCCGAATCTTGGCACCAACCGTGGTACAGGAGATCACGCAGATGTCGCTGCAATCAGCGCCTGCTGAAGATGCCGCAACGACTTCGGAGGAAGAAGAGAAGAAGAAATCTGCCGAGTTGCTGGCGGAGGCTGCCATCGTGGACGATAGTGGTCAACCCTTGTCTGATCCATTGCCAGTGTGCAGATGACAGGAGAATGAAGATGAGTATCCTGAAGATTGTTGCGAGTGGTTCAAGGTTGTCCATTTTGTTGTTGGGTACCTTGATCTTCGCTCCAACTGCCCAAGCTGATGATCTGTCTGCTTCTGGTGTAGCAACCGCCCCCACAGTGGAAGAAGCGCCAGAGTTCATCCGTTTCGCGATCAATGGTTTCATAGTCGATGATGCGAAATTATTCTCTCAGGCTGACTTCGATGCAGTCGTCGCGCCGTTCGTGGGTAAAGAAAAAGACTTCTCTGATGTGCAGCGCGCATTGGAAGCGGTGGAGGAATTGTATGCATCGCGCGGTTACTCGGCGGTGCATGTGTTGTTGCCGGAGCAAGAGTTGGAGGCAGGCACGGTTCACTTCCAAGTGATCGAAGGTCACTACGGAAAGATCATCGTCAAGGACAACAGGTTCGTCAGCGAGCAGAATGCATTGGATGCCATTCCTTCGGTGCGTAGCGGTGGTGTGCCGCGTGCAAAGCAGGTGGGACGTGAATTGCGGTTGGCGAACGAGAATCCTGCGCGACAACTGAATGTGGTGCTCAAGGCGGGGGAGAAGGATGATGAAGTGGACGCCAACGTGTTGGTCACCGATAGCAACCCTGAACTGTGGACGATGACGCTGGACAACTCAGGCTCGGTAGAAACAGGACGCTCACGCTTAGGGTTGGCGTATCGACATGCCAATCTGTTCGATAGCGACCATGTCGCGCAGGTGAATGTGCAAGTGTCGCCTCAATTCATGAGTCGCGTGAAGGTGCTCGGTGGCAGCTACAAAGTGCCACTGTATGACCGTGGACACAGCGTCGAAGTGTTCGGTGGCTATTCCAATGTCACTTCACTGGTCGGCACGACGAATTTCCAAGGTGGCGGCCTCATCTTCAGTTCGCGTTACAACATCCCGTTGGAGCGTTGGGGTACGTTCGATCCGCGTGTCTCTCTCGGAGTCGATTGGCGAAAATTCGATAAGATCAAGATGACAGGGGTGGCGCAGCCGCTGTACAACGACATCATCGTCACGCCGCTCAGTGTCGCCTATTCCGCTCAAGGTAAAGCGGGCAGTGGGGATGTCAATTTCAATACTTCTTTTGCCATGAATGTGCCGCTGATGAGCAAAGGCAAGTCGGCCGATTTCGCGAATTATGACCTTGTGAATTCGACCAAACCCACTGCGACCTACAAAGCCATTCGATTCGGCGCGGGCTACTTCACTGCTTTCGCTGGGGACTGGCAATTCCGCACAGCGATGAATGGACAATGGAGCGGTGACACGCTCATCCAAGCGGAGCAGATGCGTCTGGGTGGTGCGGATGGTGTGCGCGGATTCTCTGAAGGCAGTGAGACAGGCGAGGTCGGCATGCGTTACAACATCGAGACCTACTCGCCATCTTTTGAGACGAGTGGAGCAAAGTTGCGCGGTCTGGTGTTCGTCGATGGTGGCACGGTGAAAGCGAAGGCGGGTGGTAGCACCAATGTATCCAGCGCAGGTTTCGGTTTGCGTTCCGCCATCACGGATACTTCTTCCTTGCGTGTGGATGCTGGACGCATCATCAAAGCGGGTAACGACCCGCAACAATTGAAGGGCGATTGGCGCATCCATGCGGCGCTCTCCGCGTCATTCTAAGTACGAGGTGTGATGTGATGAAAAAAATCCTGTGGTCACTTGTTCTATTTGTTGTCGCTACCTCAGCCTACGCAGAAGCTTCAGGCAAGATCGGCTATATGAGTGGTGCCTTGGTCGCGCAACGTCCCGACGGGACTGTGAAGGTGATGGGGCCAAAATCCGAAGTCTCAGAAGGGGATCTGCTCGTCACCGCTAAGGATAGCTACGCGCAAGTAGTGATGAACGATGGCACCAAGATGACCATGCGCCCCAATTCGAATCTCAAGATCGAGTCCTATTCGTTCAAAAGGAACGAGCCACAAGCCGATGCGGCCGTGTTCCGTTTGCTCAAGGGCGGTTTTCGAACGGTCACTGGCTTGATCGGCAAGCGCGGCAATAAAGATGCTTACAAATTACGTGCGGCGACAGCGACCATCGGTATCCGTGGTACGGACTTCACCTCTCGCTTGTGTGCGACTAAAGACTGTTCCGACGATGCCGAGGCCAAACCTGCTAAACCTGCTGCGCCTCAACTTAAAGCTGTTGGACGAGTGATGTTGATCCAAGGTGAGTTGGCAGCCAAGGATAAAGACAGTAAGGCGCGTAAGCTGACTTTGGGTTCGCCAGTGTACGAAGGCGATCTGTTGCAAAGCAGTGCGCAGTCTCACGCCGTGGTGGCTTTTCGTGATGGCGGACGTATCACCTTGCAAGCGAACAGCGTGTTCCATGTCGAAGCGTTCAAATATGACAAGGCGACGAATCAAGAGAGCGCAGCTTTACGTTTGCTCAAGGGAGGGGTGCGAGTGGTCACTGGCCTGATCGGTCGCGTCAATCACGACAATTACAAGTTCAGGGTATCTGCTGCCACCATCGGCATTCGTGGCACTGGTTTCGATGTGTGGTGTAACGGCCCATGTGCGAGCGATAGCACCAACCCCGTTGCATTCGGTACACAGTCTCCGAGCTCGACTGCGCTGTGGTCGCAATATGCCGAACTCACCTCGGTGGACAGCTTGAACGATGCAGGCATGCAAACTTCCGTGTGGGGAC
>JAVBYP010000140.1 GCA_030823965.1 Sideroxydans sp. | reverse complement strand
TTTTATCGGCCAACGTTTTCGACAGCACGATCTTGCGCGCAGTCTTGTACCAACGGGAATGCTCAAGGTCATGTTTGCTTGCGTTGGGTTGTTCTGCGGCAGTTGGCCAATACGCTTCCATCATCTGGTAGGTGACACGACCATAAAGCGCGGTGTCCGTTTGTTTGATGCGCTGTTCAACATGATCAAACAATTCTTCGGTGATGCTTACCCAATCCAGGCCACCATTAGTAGAGGCCACGAAGCCATCCAAAGATAAATGCACAAACGAAACGATCTTTCGCATGATTTTATTTCCCTTCAGCGACGGATTTTAGGTTGGTAAGGCTGACCTCAAAATCCTTGCCAATCATCTTGTCCATGTTCACAAACACTCCGAACAGCTTGCTGATGAAGGGCGCGGGGCCGTGCATCGCCCACGTGAGGTGTGTGCCATCGCCGTCGGACTGGATGGTGAATTCAGCGATGTTGTGCGCTTCCATGGGGGAGAAGAAGTCCAGCTTGACCGCTACTTTGCTATTGGGGATGGACTCGGTGATCTCCATGCTGCCTTGTCCTACCTTGTTGTTGCCTTGCCAATCGTATTTGGCTCCGACACCGCTGGCAGTACCACCGTAGGTCTTGCTCATGGTTGGATCCATACGCTCCCAAGCCGACCAAGTGGCCCAGTTGTGAAAATCATTGATCTGAGCGAACACTTTTTCAGGCGTTGCTTTGAAAGTGGCACTGCGTTCCACACGGAAAACATCTGGAAGCGTGGAGGCATAAACCAAGATGGCGATGATGGCTAAAACGATGAGGATGAGGATGGGTTTGAGCATGACATTCTCCTTTTGGCGGAGCATTGTTGAGTGATTTGCTACAGATTCTCCGCGCATTAGGTTTTTCGTCAAGCGACGCCCCTTTTTCGGGTGGTCAAAGTTAGACATTCCCCCCGTAAATCATTAGACTTGCGGCCTTTTTTGCACAGGCAAGCATCATGTCCGACGCCATCGACCAGACCATCCAAGAACCCGCAGCCGTTCCGCGCGACAAGATCGCGCGTGAAGTGGCGCGCCGCCGTACCTTCGGCATCATCTCCCACCCCGATGCGGGCAAGACCACGCTCACCGAAAAGCTGTTGCTGTTCTCCGGAGCGATCCAGATGGCGGGCGCGGTGAAGGCGCGCAAGAGCGGTCGTCATGCCACTTCCGATTTTTTGGAAATCGAGAAGCAGCGCGGCATCTCGGTGGCTTCGTCGGTGATGCAGTTCGAGTATCGCGACCATGTGGTGAATCTGCTGGATACTCCCGGTCACCAAGACTTCTCGGAAGATACTTATCGCGTGCTGACGGCTGTGGACTCTGCGCTGATGGTGATCGACGCGGCCAAGGGCGTGGAGGCGCAGACCATCAAGCTGCTCAACGTGTGCCGCATGCGCAACACACCCATCGTCACCTTCATGAACAAGATGGACCGCGAGGTGCGCGATTCATTAGAGCTGTTGGACGAAGTGGAATCGGTGCTCAACATCCAATGCGCGCCAGTGACTTGGCCGCTGGGCATGGGCAAGAGCTTTCGTGGTGTGTACCACCTGTTGCGTGACGAGATCCTGCTGTTCACCCCCGGCGAAGAGAAAGCCGATGGCGATGTGGAGATCATCAAGGGGATAGACAACCCTATCCTTGCGCAGCGTTTCCCGTTGGAAATCGAACAGTTGAAGATGGAAGTGGAATTGGTGCATGGTGCATCGCATCCTTTCGATCTGCAACGCTTCCTCGAAGGCAAACAAACACCGGTGTTCTTCGGCTCTGCCATCAATAATTTCGGTGTGCGCGAGATCTTGAATGCTTTGCTGGATTGGGCGCCCGCACCGCGCGAACGCGATGCCTCGGTGCGCGTCGTTTCACCAGCCGAGCAACCGTTCTCAGGTTTCGTGTTCAAGATACAAGCCAACATGGATGCCAACCACCGCGACCGCATCGCCTTCTTGCGCGTGTGCTCCGGACATTTCGAGCGAGGTATGAAGGTCAAGCATCTGCGCATCGGCAAAGAGATACGCGTGTCTAGCGTGGTCACCTTCATGGCGAACTCGCGCGAGCAAGTGGAAGAGGCTTACGCGGGCGACATCATTGGCTTGCCCAACCACGGCAACATGCAGATCGGCGACAGCTTCTCCGAAGGCGAGTTGCTGCAATACACCGGTATCCCATATTTCGCTCCGGACTTCTTCCGCTCGGTGCGTATCCGTAACCCGCTCAAGGTGAAGCAGTTGCACAAGGGATTGCAGCAGTTGGGCGAAGAGGGCGCGGTTCAGGTCTTTAAGCCGCTGGACAGCGGCGATCTGATCTTGGGCGCTGTCGGTATGTTGCAGTTCGATGTGGTGGCGAGTCGTTTGCAAGGTGAATACGGCGTGGATGCGATGTTCGAGAGCGCCAGCGTCAACACCGCACGCTGGGTGACTTGTGATGATGCCAAAGTGTTCGCTGATTTCCAGAAGGCGTTGTCGCACAATCTTTCCATTGATGCGGCAGGCAACTTGGCTTACCTCGCACCTAACAGTGTGAACTTGAAACTGACGCAAGAGCGTTGGCCCAAAGTCGTCTTCCATACGACACGCGAACACGCTGTTAAATTATGACGCAACGACTCGAATTCCAATTGCGCGGTGAGTTCATCGAGCTATGTAACCTGCTCAAACTCACCGGTGTGGCTGACAGTGGCGGCGCGGGTAAGGCGTTAGTGGCTGAAGGTGTGGTGTCCGTCGATGGGCAGATCGAACTGCGCAAGACGGCGAAGATTCGTGCAGGGCAGTTGGTGGAGTTGGGCGACATCGAGATCCGAGTGATCACCTAGTCATGTTGTACATCGCACATAACGTCATCATTCCAGAGCGAGAGATCGAACTGACGGCGGTGCGTGCGCAAGGGGCGGGTGGGCAGAATGTGAACAAGGTGTCGAGCGCGATGCATCTCCGCTTCGATATCAACGCGTCGTCGCTTCCTCAAGAATTCAAAGAGCGCTTGCTACAACTCAACGACCAGCGCATCACCAAAGATGGTGTGGTCGTCATCAAAGCGCAGGAATTCCGCAACCAAGAACAGAACCGCAACGAGGCATTACGTCGCTTGAAGGCGATGATGCTCTCGGTGGCGATCAAACCCAAACCGCGTGTCGCCACCAAGCCGACACGTAGTTCACAAAAGAAACGTTTGGAAAGCAAGACCAAACACGCGACGACGAAGTCATTGCGTGGCAGGGTGACGGAGTAACACATGGCAATCAAAGCGACCATCTTCAAAGCCAATCTGCAGATCGCAGATATGGAGCGTTACTACTACAAAGACCATCAACTCACATTGGCCCGCCATCCTTCAGAGACGGATGAGCGCATGATGGTGCGTCTGCTGGCGTTCGCCATCCACGCCCATGAATACCTAGAGTTCGGTCAGGGTATGAACAACGATGAAGAAGCGGATGTGTGGCAAAAAGACCTGACAGGCTCTATCGACCTGTGGATCGACGTGGGTATCCCCGATGAGAAACTCATCCGCAAAGCCTGTGGTCGTTCTAGGCAAGTGGTGGTGTATGCCTATGGTGGGCGCGTCGCAGACATGTGGTTCGAAAAAGAACGAGCCCAGTTCGAGCGCCAGAAGAACTTGACCATCATCAATCTCCCTGTCGAAACGACCAAAGAGCTCGCCAAATTAGCGCAGCGCACGATGAATCTTCAATGCATCATCCAAGATGGGCAAGTGTGGCTGAGTGACGGGGTGGCAAGTGTGCAGGTGGAGCGGGTGACGCTGAAACCTGCGGGCTGAATCTTGCAGTTAGGAGTTGAACTCGAACTGGGAGATGAGCAGATGGTGGTCTGAAGCCATCGTGGGGATGACATCGAAATCCACTAACTTCAATTGGCGGTCGAAGAAGATGTGATCAAGCACGTAGGGCATACGTCGCCACGTGACATCTCTGGTCTGTGCAGTCCTGAAACCTTCTTGCGC
>JAVBYP010000201.1 GCA_030823965.1 Sideroxydans sp. | reverse complement strand
TCAGGAAGCTGGCGTCTTTGGGGCGAACCTGTATGTGCGTGCTACGGAAGATTTCATCGAGCGTCGTGTGCAACTGGAAGGCGTACGTTGGGTCGACAGGCCGCAGAACGAAGGTAAAGCCCTGCATTGGGGCTGGGAACTGGATGGCAAGGTGCGCACTGATAACTTCGGGTGGAAGGGGGCGACGGTCAAGGCGCATCTCACTTTGCCGAATGCGCGTGTGAACGACACTCGTCTGGGCATCACCCGCATGGCGCGTGACACGCCAGACTATGTGTTTTCGGCTGGGGTAGATCAAAGCCTGCCGCAGTGGCAATCGAGCTATGGCGTGTCCGTGCAGATGTCTGGGGCGAGCAAGACGGATATTCCCAATGAGCAGCGCGCAACAACGAATGCCAAGACGACGCTGGATGCATTCTGGTTGTATAAATTGAATCCGATCTTCAATCTGCGCGTGAACGCGCAGAATCTGTTGGCGGCGAAGACAGTGCGTGAGACCGTGTATTTGAATGGCCCTGATACTTATCAACTGCGCACCGAGAGCGTTGGATTCCGCGCTTTGTTGGTCACGCTGGAAGGGCGCTGGTAGCATGTCGTCTGTTCTCACCCTGTTTGGATCGATGCAGATGTATTCGCAATTCCCCAATGAATCGGAGAAGTCTCCACTCAGTGAGCGATTCGCTGTCGTTGGGCTAGTCGTCCTGTTGCACTTATCCGTGTTCGCGGGTTACCTACTTCAGCCAGAGCTGCCGGCAGTGATGGTGAATGAGATGTCGATCTCCTTCTCCAATATGGAGATGCAGCAGGCTGACATCGTCCCGCAACCGAAACCAAGACCCAAAGAGATCGAGCCAGAGCCCGTGCCTGCGGATGAGCCTGCTGCCCAAGAGGTCGCTCCCTCGGAAGCGCCTCAAGCAGCTTCACCACCATCGCCGGTGCAACTTGATGCCGAACCCGATTATCGAGCCGATTATCTGAACAACCCCCGTCCGCCCTATCCGATGGTGGCGCGACGTATGGGCTACAACGGCAAGGTGATCCTGAACGTTGAGGTATTGGCCGAAGGTAAGGCGGGACAAGTCTTACTGCACAAGAGTAGTGGTTACGAGATATTGGACAACGCAGCATTGCAGACTGTGAAGACATGGAAGTTCTCGCCGGCCAAACGTTTTGGGCAACCCGTCACACAATGGTTCTTGGTACCGATCAAATTTTCATTAGAGGATAACGATTCATGAATAACCTTTTCGCCATCAATTCAGTTGTGGTGTTCGTGACACTGATCTTGTTGATCATCCTGTCCATCGTCACTTGGTCTATCGCTTTGTTCAAAACGTGGAAGCAGTTCCAGGCCAAGAAGATGGACAAGGAATTCATCGAACGATTCTGGGCAGCACGTGAGTGGACCGAGGCGCAGAAGGTCGCGCAAGAAGGGAAAGGCGACTTTGCCCGTTTGGCACAAGCAGGTTTTGCAGAGATCAAGACCTTGGGCGAGGTGCAGCAAGACTTGAAGCATATGGGTGCGCCGCACGATGTGCTGGAGCGCCAGTTGGTGCAACAGTTACAGAACATCCAGCGACGTCACGAGCGCGGCCAAGCTGAGTTGGCGACCATCGGTTCGACTTCTCCTTTTGTCGGGTTGTTCGGAACGGTGTGGGGCATCTTGCATGCTTTGCAAGATATCGGTAAGAGTGGTTCTGCATCCTTGGATGTGGTGGCAGGTCCGATCGGTGAGGCACTGGTCGCTACGGCCATCGGTATCGCTGTGGCTTTGCCCGCAGTCCTTTTCTATAACTTCTTCTTGCGTCGGCTGAAAGTGCATGTGACCGACTTGGAGAATTTCGCGCACGACTTCATGCGTCTGGCGCAGAAGCACGATTACAAACTGTGAGGCGGATATGAGCTTCGGAAATTCATCACAAGATAATGGCAGCATGATGAGCGAGATCAACGTCACGCCCTTGGTGGATGTGATGTTGGTTTTACTGGTGGTGTTCATCATCACCGCGCCTTTGCTGGCGCCACAGTCGCTCAAGATCAATCTACCTAAGACCGAGTCTGTCGTGCATGACGACAAGTTACAGAAAGTCAGCCTTGCTATCGATGCCAAAGGTGAGGTCTCGATGGAATCCGTACGTATGAGTGATGACAGTTTGAAAGAGATGTTGAAGAATCGTGCGACTGATCCTAACTTCCAATTGCAGATACAGGCAGACGAGGCAGTCAATTACGGCCGTGTGGCTCAGGTGATGGCGATTGCGCAAAAGTCTGGCGTGAGCAAACTTTCCTTCTTGACGATTACAGGCAAATAGGTGCACGATTCAACCAAGGATTCAGGGTGGCTGGAGATGCTCACCAGCCTTGTTCGGTAGGCTAGCAAAGGAGGGTTCATATGAGATCTGTCGTCATCGCAATGATGTTGGTGTTCGGTGTTTCTGTATCCAGTAGCGTTCTCGCCTGCGAAGGCAGCAAGAGCCACAAGGCTAAGACCAGCACGAGCGCACCTGCTGCACCAGTGCCAGCCCCAACAAAGTAGTTCAGTAAGGTATTGCATCAGGCGGGGCTTGGGAGACCAAGCCCCGTTTTCTTTGCATGACTTAAATGCAAGGGAGCAGTAAACTTGTCATGCTCTACTAATAACAGCCTAAACATAGGAGATCGCAATGAATCGCAGAGAACTTTTGATCGGTGCTGCCGCAATGGCAGCCACTGCAGTGAGTAGTAAATCCTTTGCCGCTGAGCACAAGCATGACCATGCCGCTATGGCGCACGAACATCATGCCTCTACCCTTAACGAGAAATTGATCGCCGCAGCCGCAGACTGCGTTCTTAAAGCCAACATTTGTTTGCAACATTGCATCACTTTGTTGGGTGAGGGAGATAAGACCATGGCTGCTTGTGCGAAATCCTCCAGCCAAGTCGTCGCCATGTGTACAGCTTTGGAACAGATGGCCGCTGCCGAATCTAAGTATCTGCCACAATTGGCTAAAGTCTGCATGGAGGTCTGTAAAGCTTGCGAAGAAGAGTGCAAGAAGACTGAGAAGCACCCCGAATGCAAGGCGTGCAAGGAGTCTTGTGCCGCTTGTTACAAAGAATGTAAAGCGATCGCGGCCTAAGTTTCAAGGATAAGCTCAGTTATAATTTCAAGGTTGAATGCGCCCAGTTTGCTTGGGCGCTTTTTGGATAGTTTGAATAGTTAAGAATAGGAAGACTACATGGCTCTAATGATAGGAATCCCCCGTGAAACAGCCGCAGGCGAGAAGCGTGTCGCGACGGTACCGGAAGTCGTAGAGAAGCTCATCAAACTGGGTTTCAAAGTCGCGGTCGAATCGGGCGCTGGCGATGCGGCCAATTGCAGCGATGACGCTTACCGCGCAGCGGGTGCAGAGATCATCGCGGGTGCAGCTCAATTGTGGGCTAGTTCTGACATCGTATTCAAGGTCGCCGTTCCCTCCAGTGCCGAAGTCGGCATGATGCGCGAAGGTGGTGTGTTGATCGGTTTCATATGGCCTGCGCAAAATCCTGAATTGATGCAACAGCTCGTCGCCAAGAAGGCGACCGTGCTGGCTATTGACGCTCTTCCACGTATGTTGAGTCGTGCCCAAAAGATGGATGCGTTGACATCTCAGGCTGGTGTAGCTGGCTACCGCGCAGTCATCGAAGCAGCTAATGCCTTCGGTCGTTTCTTCAATGGTCAGATCACGGCTGCGGGCAAAGTGCCGCCAGCCAAAGTGTTCATCGCGGGTGCCGGTGTGGCAGGTTTGGCAGCCATCGGAACTGCTGCTGGCCTAGGCGCTATCGTGCGCGCCAACGACACTCGTGCCGAAGTGGCAGACCAAGTGAAATCCTTGGGCGGCGAGTTCGTAAAAGTCGAATATGAGGAAGAGGGCGGCGGCGGCGGCGGTTACGCCAAGGTGATGAGCGAAGGCTTCCAGCAAGCACAGCGTGAGATGTACGCCAAGCAAGCCCGTGAAGTGGACATCATCATCACCACCGCATTGATCCCAGGCAAACCAGCACCA
>JAVBYP010000206.1 GCA_030823965.1 Sideroxydans sp. | reverse complement strand
TGGGCATTTCGCACGTTACCCATCGATGCCTTCCCGGACATTTCGCCACCGCAAGTACAGGTGCTCGTCAAGGCGCCGGGGCTTGCGCCGACCGAGGTCGAGTCGCGCATCGCCTTCCCCATCGAGATGGAGATGCAGGGCATCCCGCGCTTGAAGCTCCTGCGTTCGACCACCAAGTACGCAATATCCAACATCGTCATCGACTTCGAGGATGGCACCGACATTTATTGGGCGCGCCAGCAGGTATCGGAGCGGCTCAATCAGGTACGCGGGGCGCTCCCCCCGGATGCAGAAGTCGTGCTGGCGCCGATAGCCACCCCTTTGAGCGACATCTACATGTACCGGGTCAAGGGAGATGGCTATAGCAACAGCGAACTGCGCACCCTGCAGGACTGGGTGATCCGTCCGCAACTACGGGCTGTCGATGGAGTGGCGGATGTCAATGCGATGGGTGGCTTCGTGCGCGCCTTCGAGGTGCGCCCTGACCCGCACAAACTTGCCGCACAAGGTTTGACAATCGAAGACCTGGAGCGCGTCATCGCACGCAATAACCGCAACGCGGGCGGCGACCGGGTCAACCGGGGCGACAAGATGCTGCTGGTGCGCACGGTCGGACAACTCGGGAATGCGGACGACATCAAACGCATCTCTGTAGCGACTCGTAGCGGTTTGCCTGTGCGCATCGGCGATGTTGCGCAGGTCTCCGAAGGATCGCTGGTGCGTTTCGGTGGAGTGACGGCGAACGGCGAAGGCGAGATCGTGACCGGTCTGGTGTTGCTTCGCGTCGGTGCCAACAGCCGCACAGTGGTCGAATCCGTGAAGCAAGAGCTCGCGCGCCTTGCCCCCGCGCTCCCCAAGGGAGTCACCATCGAGCCCTACTATGACCGCACCGATCTCATCAACGCGGCGGTGCTCACAGTGGAAAAGGCGCTCGGGGAGGCGGTGGTGCTGGTGATTCTGGTGCTGATCGTGCTGCTCGGCAATTTGCGTGCGGCGCTCACCGTGGCGCTGATCCTGCCGTTGACGGTGCTGTCCACCTTCATCCTGATGAAGCTGTTCGGTGTCAGCGCCAACCTGATGTCGCTCGGCGGGCTTGCCATCGCCATCGGCATCCTAGTGGATGCGGCTGTGGTGGTGGTGGAGAACGTACACACCCAGCTCGCAAATGCACCCAAGGGGGTGAGCCGCTTGCATCTGGTCTATCGTGCCGTAGCCGAGGTGTCCGCTCCGGTACTGTCCGGCATTCTCATTATCGTCATCGTGTTCCTGCCGCTGTTCTCGCTCACCGGACTCGAAGGCCGCATGTTCGGGCCGCTGGCGCTGACCATCGTGTTTGCGCTGCTGGGGTCGCTGCTGCTGTCGCTCAGCGTGATCCCTGTGCTGGCGAGCTTCCTCATGCGCTCAGGCGCACACAGCGAAGACCGCTTGCTGACTGCGATCAAACGAGTGTATCTGCCGGCGATGCGCTGGGCGATTGAGTATCGCAAGACTGCTGTGTTCGGGGCGATTGTGATGCTCATCGCTGCCGCAGCGTTGTTTCCGTTCATCGGCAAGGAGTTCATGCCGACGATGGACGAGGGGCAAACGGTGGTGAGCTTGGAGAAAGCCTCGGATATATCGCTCGAAGCATCTCTCGCGCTGGATGCGCCGATACAGAAAGCGATCCTTGAAATCCCCGAGGTCACCGGCATGATCTGTCGCAGTGGGGCCGACGAATTGCGGCTTGATCCGATGGGTTTCTACCAGACCGATTGCTTTTTGCAGACCAAGCCTCGTGCAGAATGGGGCTACGATCTTGAAGCTTTTGAAGGCAAGTTGCGCGAAAAGCTGGAGCCGTTTGAGGAGCTAGGGGTTGAGGCTGGATTTAGCCAACCGATCGACATGCGCGTCTCGGAGATGTTGTCCGGTGTGCGTGCCGATGTTGCTATCAAGCTGTTCGGAGACGACTTCGCCACACTGGAAGGGCTGTCCGGCAAGATCGAAGAAATCGTCAACCGCACCCAAGGCGCAAGCGATGTGTTCCGGGCACGCCTTTCCGGGCAAGGCTACCTCACCGTTGCCATCAATTCAGAAAAGCTCGCACGTTACGGCCTCAACAACGAGGATGTGAATGCCGTGGTTGAATCCGCCGTCGGCGGCAAGGTGGTGACCGAGATTATCGAAGGCAGCCGACGCTTCGGTGTGCTGGTGCGTTATCCGGAAGCCGCGCGTGCCTCGCCCCGGGCGATCAAGGCGCTGCTGATCCGGACTGCGGGCGGTGCGCTGGTTCCCCTTGGTGAGGTTGCCGATGTCAGGGAAGCGGACGGGCCGGTGTTGATCCAGCGCGAATCGGCGCGACGGCTGGTCGCCGTGCGCACCAACGTAGAGGGGCGCGATGTCGTGGGCTTTGTCGAGGAATTGCGGGCGGCCATCGAGCGCGAGGTGAAACTTCCCGAGGGTTACCACATCGTCTATGGCGGGCAGTTCGAGAATCAGCAGCGTGCGGCGCAACGGCTGGGTGTGGTCGTGCCGGTGTCCATCGCGCTGATCTTCTTCATGCTGTTCTCGACTTTCCGTTCCGTGCGCCAAGCCGGACTGATCATCCTGAACATCCCGTTCGCCCTGATCGGCGGCGTCGTGAGCCTCTATCTCTCCGGGCTTTATCTGTCGGTGCCCGCATCGGTAGGATTCATCACGCTGTTTGGCGTGGCCGTGTTGAACGGCGTGGTGATGGTGGCCTATATCAACCAGTTGCGCGAGACGGGACGCACGATACTGCAAGCAGTGCAGGAAGGCGCGGAGCGTCGCTTGCGACCGGTGCTGATGACGGCGCTCATCGCCAGCCTCGGCCTCATGCCGATGCTGTTGGCCACCGGCCCCGGCTCCGAATTGCAGCGGCCACTGGCTGTGGTGGTGATCGGCGGGCTAATCACCTCCACACTGCTGACGCTGGTGCTGTTGCCCACACTCTATGCTTGGATCGAGACACGTTTTGAGTCGAGCATCAAGAATCCCCAAAGGAGTCCTCTATGAAAAATCTTACATTGATCGTACATGCCGATATTCAGCGGGCGCTGGCGGATACGTTGCACAGCCTTGAGCAGGTCGGCGGATTTACTTTCATGCAGGTCGAGGGGCACAGCCCACAAGATGAATATGACCCGGCTCTTTCCGCGCGCGACCGCGTGATCGGCTACACGCCGCACGCACGCGTGGACATTCTGCTCAAGGACGAGGATGTGGACGAGGTCTTGCAAGCGTTACTGGCAGCGGACTTTGGTTTGGCAGGGCGGTGCAATTACCAAATTACATCGGTAGAGCGCCAAGGAGCATTATGAACATGAAACAATCCCAATTCGTCATCAGCAACATGGACTGCCCGACCGAGGAGGCACTGATTCGCAAGCGTCTTGGATCAGTGCCCGGCATCGGTGAACTGTCGTTCAACCTGATGGCTCGCCGCCTTACAGTGATGCATACGCTGGACGACGATCAAGCCATACTTGATGCCTTGAGCGAAATCGGCATGAAGACGGGTGCCGGGCAGCAATGCCAGCCTGGTTCCTGCTCCAATTGCGAGGTGGAATCTCCTGTGGTGTCGCGCCGGACCTGGCTGCTGATGGCGGTGTCCGGCACCGCCGCCATCGCTGCGGAAGTCGTCGCATGGAGTGGCGCGAGCGAGCAGTCGGTTGCGGTTATCGCTTTGGCTTTGCTGTCCATTGCTACCGGTGGCCTCAGTACGCTCAAAAAGGGCTGGATCGCACTCAAAAACTTCACCATGAACATGAATTTCCTGATGAGCGTCGCCGTGATTGGCGCGATTGCCATCGGCGAGTGGCCGGAGGCGGCGGTGGTGATCTTCCTGTTCGCGCTGGCCGAATTGATCGAATCGCTCTCATTGGAACGCGCCAAGAATGCGATCAAGGGGCTGATGGGCATGACCCCCGAAGTCGCCACGGTGCAGCTCGATGGCGACGAATGGCGCGAAATGGCCGCCGCAGACATCCGGGTCGGACAAACCGTGCGCGTCAAACCGGGCGAACGCATCCCGCTGGACG
>JAVBYP010000114.1 GCA_030823965.1 Sideroxydans sp. | reverse complement strand
CGATTCCAAGTCCATCTTCGAAGACCAGTTCTCTGCCATCTCCAAGACCAGCGAGAAGCGTGGCATGGCGGCAGTCGATCTGTCTTTGTTGACGGATGGTCTGCAAGCCGAGCGTGAGCAGGGCATCACTATCGACGTGGCGTATCGTTATTTCGCCACACCCAAACGAAAATTCATCATCGGTGACACACCCGGTCACGAGCAATACACCCGCAACATGGTGACTGCAGCATCGACTGCGAATCTTGTCGTCATCCTCATCGATGCGCGTAAAGGTGTGTTGACGCAGACGCGTCGACATACTTATCTGGCCAGTCTGGTCGGCGTGCCGCATATCGTGCTGGCCGTGAACAAGATGGACATGGTGGACTACTCGCAAGCGCGCTTTGACGAGATCGTCGCCGAGTACAAGGCATTCGCTGCGCAACTGCATCTGCATGATGTGACCTGCATCCCGATGTCGGCTTTGGTGGGCGATATGGTCGTGGATAGAGGTGAGAATCTGGATTGGTACAAAGGTCCTGCATTGCTCGAACTATTGGAGGAGGTCGAGATCGACCACGATGTGAACACCAGCGACTTCCGTTTCCCCGTGCAGTGGGTGTGCCGTCCGCAGAGCGAAGAACATCACGATTTCAGAGGCTTCGCGGGGCGTATCGAAGCGGGTGAGGTGTCGGTGGGCGACGAAGTCACCATCCTGCCTTCGGGTCGTACCACCAAGGTCAAAGAGATCGTCACTTACGACGGCAAGCTACAGACTGCTTTCGCACCGCAATCCGTCACCATCACCTTGGCAGACGAGATCGACATCTCGCGCGGCGATATGTTCGTGAAAGCATCTGCTCATCCGCCCAAAGTGGAAAAAGCATTCGATGCGATGTTGTGCTGGTTGTCTGAAGCGCCGCTGGATAAGAACCGCAAATACCTCGTAAAACACACCACACGCACGGCGAAGTGCCTGTTCTCCAGCATCGACTACCGTGTGGATGTGAACACCTTGGAGAAACATGCCAACCCGTCGGTCAATATGAACGACATCGTGCGCGTCTCACTCAAGATCCAGCAACCCTTGGTGTTCGATAGCTACGAGATCGACCGTGCAACCGGTAGCTTCATCGTCATCGATGAGGCGACGAACAATACGGTGGCTGCGGGAATGATCGCTTAGCAACCTATGTGGCAGTCTCATGGCTTGTGGTATCTTTCTCCCATCCGAGTCTGATGCCACTTTGACGCCATGAGCCTGCTCTCTTTGATCACCGCATTCCTGCTGGAACAACTGCAGCCGCTGTCTTCCCGCAAGTATCTCTACACATGGCTCGCAGCCTATGTGGATTTCTTTCAACGCAACTTCAACGCTGGCGAACATAAGCATGGTCGCATCGCTTGGATACTCGCCATTGCTGCGCCGCTGGTGGTGGTCACCGGCATCCACTGGATATTGATCGGGGCTAACCCCATCTTCGCTTGGGCGTTCAGCGTGTTGGTGCTGTACCTCACCATGGGCTTCCGCAAGTTCAGCCATTACTTCACCGACATCCATAAAGCACTGCGCGACAACGAACTGGATAAAGCACGCGCCTTGCTGAGTGCGTGGAGTGGTAAGTCATGTAGCGAATTGAGTGGCGAAGAAGTGGCGCGCGTCACCATCGAGCAAGCATTGCTCGCCTCCCATCGCAACGTGTTCGGCGTCGTGTTCTGGTTCGTCATCTTCATGATGTTGGGACTCGGCCCCATCGGCGCCATCATCTATCGCCTCTCCCTTTTCTTGGGTGCGCAATGGGGAAACAAAGACGAGGCCGAGTACGGTGCCTTTGGCGTATTCGCACGCCAAGCGCATCACACCATGGAATGGTTGCCATTACGTCTCACTGCCTCCACCTTCGCCATCGTGGGTAACTTCGAGGACACCGCCTACTGCTGGCGCAACCAAGCCGCCACTTGGCCGGATGCCGAAGCAGGCATATTGCTCACCAGCGGCGCAGGTGCATTGGGTGTGAAACTGGGCCAGACCATCGTACTGGATGAAGAACCCGTGTTCCGCCCCGAGATCGGCACAGGCGACGATGCCGATGTCGACTTCATGCAAAGCGCCATCGGTCTCGTGTGGCGTGCTTTGGTATTCCAACTCATCGTGCTGATGATGCTGACGGTGGCTAATCTGTTGGGGTGAGGTGGGCGGCTACTGTCGGCCATGCTGAGTAACTTGCTTCCAATGGTGGTTGTCAGCCGGTATGATTCGAGAACAATTCTTATAAAAATAATCCTACGAATCCAGGGACTAGGCTCATCATTTGAGCGCGCCATGCAATCAACTTGAAGTGTCCCTGCAAACATCCGTAGGTTTGGGAGCTCACCTAATGCAACAAAGTAAACCCTTTTTTCCTAAAATCAAGGACATTGCTCATATGGGAGTGGTTTCCACTTCGAGTACGTCCACGATCCTTGATGCAGTGCGACTCATGGAGACCAGCAACCTGAGCGATGTCATTTTTCAGAATGAGGAAGGGCATGCGATTTTCACGATTGCGGATCTGATGTCCTTCCGCGAAAGCAAGCGTGATTTCGAGACGAGACTCTGCGATATTTCAGTACTCCAACTTGAATATGTGGATGGCGAAGAGAACGTACTCAACCTGATGCCTAAACTGGACCAGTCATCCAGCCGCTATTTCGGTGTGGTAGATGCAGAGCAGAAACTGATAGGGGTCGTCTCGACGACTGATGTGATGGGCTCAGTCGACCCAGTGCTGATGATGGAACGCAAGAAGCTCTCGGAAATCCTGAGCAAGCGCCATATTGAGATCGTTGGGCGCTCGGCACGAACTGAGGACGTGCTCTCCTTGCTAACCAATGTAGAAGATGCGGTGTTGGTCTCCGAGCGTGGCGTTCTATTCGGCATCCTTACCACCAAGGACGCAATCCGACTGATCAAGAACGGCATGGATACTTCGGTGCCCATCGAGCGCTATATGTCTTCACCGGTGTCTACTATCAGCCGCGAAATGACAGTCAAGGCGGCGATCGAATACCTGAAGGAAAATAAGTTCAAACGCGCGATCGTGGTTTATGAAGATGGACTGTATGACGGTGTCGTCACCCAGCGCGAGCTCATTAGCGCTACCTATGGCCGCTGGTCCGAATTATTGAAAATGCATGCGCATGAGCTCGGTGAACTGGTTAACGTGCTGGAATCTGAGAACGAGCGGCTGAACAAAGATTCGCTGACTGACACGCTGACAGGAATAGCGAACAGACGGCGATTCAATCAGCTTATCGAATCCGAAATAGGTCGCTTTTATCGGCAGGGGATGAAGCCGTTTTCCGTGCTTATACTCGACATCGATTTTTTTAAAAGAATCAATGACCAGCATGGTCATCTGACAGGCGATAAGGTACTGCGTGGTTTGGCGAAGCTGGTGTCGGAAATGCTGCGTGTCTCTGACGAGATCTGCCGCTGGGGCGGCGAGGAGTTCGCCATCATCCTGCCTACCGCAAGCCTGCAGAACGCTGCAGTGTTAGCGGATAGGATCCGAATCGCAATCGCCGAGGCAAAACTAGAAGGGCTTGATGTGACAGTCAGTATCGGCGCTGCGGAATATGCCCGAGGAGAATCGATGGAGGATTTGATGAAGCGTGCGGATCAAGCTCTTTATTCAGCCAAGCAGGGAGGACGCAATCGCGTTGTCGCTGCTGAATGACCGTGATTTAGTAAGGCTGGCGTGTTATTTGCGTCCGCCCTATGACTAAATGCAACACGATTACTAGACTTTGATTCTCAATACAGCTTTCTAGATTTAGTACGCGTGGCGATATCTGTTGTGCAAGCTACTACAGATGAGCCTGCCACAAAAACATCAGATTAAGAACCTCCTTCGATCTAGCACACTTCAATACCCTCAGAACTTAGCCGTTATTGCCTCGCACTAATCCTCTAGAATTTAGACAGGTCTTTCCGTCCATCTATTAGAGGGATACAAACATTAAAACTCTCCATTTCGATAACCGATTCATCCGCGAGTTACCGGGTGATGCTGGCACTAGCAGCTCGTCGCAAGGCATCTGCTGGTCGGCGGTCGTGCCCACTTCGGTCAGTCGTCCATTCTTGTTGGCCT
>JAVBYP010000041.1 GCA_030823965.1 Sideroxydans sp. | reverse complement strand
TGCATCGATCATTCTTTCCGCTTCATGCATACATAGCTTGGTGAGGTCCGCGACACTTTCTGTACGTACTTGACTGTCAGACATGCGAGTCAACACGATACCCACTAACATCTGCTGATCATCGGCTGCTTCCCGTACTGCATCGACTGAGCTCTTCATCTCTACTGTCGCCTTCTCGATGAGTGAAAAGATCTCGGAGGAAGACTGTGCCGCTTGCATTCCATCTAAGACGGCACTGGCATTCTCCTTGGAAATACTCACAGTGGATGCGACATCAAGGCTCACTCGTTTGAGTACTTCGTCGATCCGAGTGGTGGCTTGTGCAGCTTGCTCGGATAGTTTTCTGACTTCATCCGCCACGACCGCAAAACCTCGGCCTTGCTCGCCAGCACGGGCCGCTTCGATCGCGGCATTCAAAGCTAATAGGTTGGTTTGATCTGCGATCTCACGAATGGCTGTCACAGCTGTCTCGACTTCTTTGGCACTGATGGCGAGACTGCTCGCATTCGCCGATATTCTCTTGCTGGCTTTGTCTAGTACTGAGATCGCACTTTCCGATGCGGCCACTTGAGACACCCCTTTGCGAACCAGTTCGTCGGCAGACGAGGCGCTATTGCCCGCGTCGTCAGATAGTTCGAGGATAGAGTTGGCTGCATCAGCCATCCCATTGATGACTTTTACGATCTCATTCGCATTCTGGCGATACTCGTCCATATTGCTTCCCAATGACTGCATGGAAGTACCGATCTCACGAGCCGTCGTATCGACTGTTTGGGCAGAATGTGTGACTCCGTTGAGCGTCTCTCGGAGGCTCTCGGCCATGGCATCAAATCCCTGCGTGATCTCGCCTACCGTATCTGCGCTACGTATCCCACAGCCTTCGCGTAGGTCGCCGCTGCGGATACGTTCTGAAGCAAGAGAGACTAGGCGCAATTTCCGAACGAGCAGCAATTCAAGCAATTTGAGGTTGGCGATACCGATCGTGATGCCCGCGATGATGCATCCCAAAAAGAACCAGAGGAACATCCCCTCTTTCCAGTTGACGAAGAAATTCGCATAGATCGGGAAAATCAAACCCATGGTCAGGCCGAAACCTAGGAAGGAATATTTGATTTGCCTGAGTATGGATGTGCTTTGCTTGGACATGACTATCTCCCGCAGATACATGGTGAATGAGCTTAGGATATCGGCCCTGGCTCGCAAACCTTTAGTAAGCCAGTTTCCAGTTGCTCAAACGTTAGATACTCTAGTGAGATAGCGCGCCCGGTAGAGTAGTCGCGGAGTGCTGGCGTCGTCAGTGAAGGCGGAGCGATCATGCAGCACGTTGTTACACAGCAGCCCCATGCCGCTTTCCATCTTGAGTTGATGGATGTGCGGTGAGGCCGAAGCCAGTATCTGTTCGAGCTTGGCGACAGCCGCTAGCGTGATCGCATCCTGTTTCCATTCGATACTGCGGGTGCGGGCGGTATAGCGCATGTGTAGATAGCCCTGGGTGTCGATCGAGAATACTGGGCCAGTCTGCGCCTCGCGCACACCGTCGAACTCATCCACGCGCGCGGGGATGGTCATCACATCAGCGGCGGAAAGGGCGCGAATGAAATCTGGATCCGCATCGCGCAACATCAGATAGGCGATCTCATGATCCATCACTTGGTTCTCTCCACCGATGCCGGCGTTCTGAGCGCAGTGCAGCACCATGCCGCGTATCTGTCGTTCCGGTGGATTGTAGTAGCCATCCGTGTGCCACTTGATGGCACGGTCGGTGTAGGGGATGTAGGTCTGGCGCTGATTGTCTGGGTTGCTGACGGTGATGCGCGAGATGCCATGTTTGTCAGCCAGCCAATTCGCATCCAATCGGACCAGCCCAAGCTGTTCGCCAAAGCGCCGCAGCATGGGCTCGTCCATGGCAACTTGGCTCGTGTAGATGACCATGTTGCTGCGTTGGCAGCGTTGGAGTAGGGCTTGGCGCTCAGCGGGACTGAGATGCAAAGGGTCTTTCACTTCGACGATGAGCTCGTCGGTGTGCACGATGGCGCGCGCCAATTTGTCGTCTCGCCATTGTGAGTAGCTTGAGGGATCGTCGAGGTCGAAAGCGCTCATGCTAATCACCGCTGACTTTACGGCGGCGTGGCTTGCGCAGTTCGAGCGGCTCTTTCTCAAGCAGATTGCGGAAAGTCTTTTCCAGCATCTCGATCGCTTCTGGCGCCTCGATGCTCATCATCTGATCGATGATCCACCAACTGTCTTTGTCATCCATCACCTGTTCCATACAAAACGCCAGATAACGTACGAAAGAGAAATCGTTGCCTTTACCCTCGTAGATGAAGTCGGCATATTCATCCGCACGTTGATTCAAGCGCTCGATGAAACGGCGTTTACATTCGGTCGCATCTCCACCGATCAAACGGCTCTCGTTCTCGGCATGTGTCTCGGCGATGCGATGCGCGAGTTCTGGCGTAAAGAGGTTGCGATCCTCCAGAGAGAGTGTGCGATAAGCGATGCGGTCTGCCACTTGGATCTGGAACAACAGGAACTCAGTGAGGAAGGCGAAATACTGCGGCCCCACAGTGATCTCGAACTTGGCTTTGCGCGTATTCTTCAGGGCATTGTCTGCGATGCGATAGATGACGAACGACAGCGCACCCGCCAGTTCTTTCGGCGTGTGTTCTTTACCCGCTTTGAACCAGCTACTCTTGATGCGCATTGAGATCCCAGTTCTTAATGAAAAGCCTCGCCTTGGCCGATGCAGGATAAGGCGAGGCTAGCGTGCTAACTTAATAACCGCCCTTGCCTTTAGGCTGAGGCAAGCCAGCTACTTTGGCGGCTTGTTTCGCAGGTCCGACAGGGAAGAGGTCGTACAGGTCTTTGCTTTCAGCTTCAGGCCAAAACTCATTCACACCTTTCAGCATGTTGCGGAAATTAGGGGTGTGACCTTCTTCGCGGAACTGATCGCGCATGTAATTGATGACTTCCCAGTGCTTGGGCGTAAGTTCGATGCCTTCCGCCGCTGCAATGACACCGACCACCTCTTCGCTAAAGTCCGCTTCCAGCAAGTAGCCTTCGGCATCTACCTCAAGTTCATTTCCTGCCACTGTGTAACTCATCGCATTTCCTCCATAAATATCCTACGCAACCATCAATCCAGATCGGCGATGGCTTTGTAGGGAACAAAAATTCCGCAACCGTAGCGACGGTCTGCACCAAGTCCTGCATATTGCAAGCGCAGCGACGCGTCAGGTTTCATATCGTGTACGACCAAGCTGTAGCCGTGGATCGTACGTTCAGGTGTACTCAATTGATTACGCATACCGCAGATGAGCTTGCCGATGATCTTCAGTTCAGCCAATTGCGCGGAGACGGATTGCATGAAGGCGATCTCGTCTGCATCGCCGATGACTAGATGGGCGTGTAGGGTAGGGTAAGCCTGTATCGGGCGCAGTTTGATCGCGCCGAGTTGCAAGACCGTGCCTTCTACCGCCAATGCCTTGCCGGCGAGTGCTTCTACTTCTGCGCCCAATTCTGTGGGGATGCGTACCACTAGCTTGGCGCGCTTAGGCAAAACAAGACCGTTCGGCGTGCTGGATGTGCGTAAGGGCAGAAGACCCGCAGACTCGTGAGCCGCCAATATCGAGACATGTCGTGTCAGTGCATGCCACAGCGGAGCTGCGTAAGCAGAGGGGACGTTCTCGCCGCTGATGTCGAACACGGCATCGATCATTTCTACAGTCGCTTCAGTCATGGGATGCGCCGGGTTGGGTATCCGCCCAGTCATTCATTGCCTGTGCCCATTGCCGTGCTGTCGCGGGGTCGATGTCGAAGATCGTGAAGCGTTTACCTTCTTTGATACGTAAACGCAGCAAGCTCATCCCCCCCTCTGCGTGATCGATCTGGTGTAGCTCGATCTCTTGTGAGCCAAGCGGGACTTTGAATTTTGCCAATGCGATGGTTTGCGCCATAACGGATCACGATTGAATTGGTAATGTGGGGGCGGAGTCTATATGTAATTCGATGCTGTTTGAAATACTACTGGGGGACGATTCGATACTACCCGTAAGGGTTATAAAAAATACCCGCTACGGGTGATAGTTTGCTTGATGGATGCCCCGTAGTATGCCAATCCATTA
>JAVBYP010000180.1 GCA_030823965.1 Sideroxydans sp. | reverse complement strand
GTTCGCCTTCGATCTTTACTTTGTCGCCCGCGACTACCGCTGGAGCGGCTGTATGACGCAAAGTGCGCTCTTCGCCGTTTTCCAGCTTGACGACTACGTCATATGCCTTCGACTTCTTCATGTTCTTTTCGATGTAGTGGCCAGCAACTGCACCACCGACAGCGCCGGCGAGTGTAGCCAGCTCTTTGTCTTTAGGTTGCGCGACTTGATTGCCGATCAAACCTCCGACTGCACCACCGATGACAACGCCTGCGCCTGATTCTTTGCCAGCAACTTCAACTACATTCACCGCAACGACTGTGCCGCAGTTGTCGCAAACGGCTTTTACGGGTGCTGGTGTAGGTGCGGGTTTAGGCTTCGCTACTGGCTTCGGTGCTGGCGCAGCAACAGGGGCGGGCGCAGCAGCGACTGGAGCGGAAGCAGCAGGAGCGATCTCAACGACAGGCGCTGGTGCGGCTGCAGTCTCTTTGGCTTTTTCTTCGAAACAGCCGCTCAATGTGAACAAGCTGGTCAATGCGAATGTAGCGAATACGATATTACGAGTGGATGGTTTCAAGATGATTTTCCTTAATGAATTGGTGTGGTGACGATGCTATTCAACAGGCCCATCTTTAGACAAAGCAATCAATACAATGCAGTCTGACCGAAAAAACCCGGCGCGCATCATACCATTGCCTTGAGTGATTTAAGTGAGGATAGGAGTGAGCAAGGCAAGTTCGGCTTCGTTGAGATAGCGCCACTCGCCAACAGGTAGTTCCATATCAGCAAGCTTGAGTTGACCGATCTGCGTACGGCACAGAGCGGTGCAATGATTGCCAGCAGCAGCGAGCATGCGCTTCACTTGGTGATATTTCCCCTGTTCCAGAACGATCTCCAAACGATGTGTGTCGAGTTTGTCGCAGACGATGGCGCACAGTGGAGCGGGTTCATCATGTAACTTCACGCCCTTCAGAAGGTGTGAAACGAGTTCGGGTGTCACTGGATCTTGGGTGGCCGCGACATACACTTTAGGGACGTGACGCTTAGGTGATGATTGAGCGTGAATGAAGCTTCCGTCATCCGACATCAACAACAAGCCAGTGGTGTCATGATCGAGCCGCCCAACAGGTTGCACATCACGCAAGGCGAATGGTTCGGGTAGCAATGAAAGTACACCAGGATGGTGGCTGGGTTTGCGTGAGCATTCGTAATCGGCTGGTTTGTTCAGGGCGATGTAAAGGTGTTCGCGGAATAGCCAGTCTTCGCCAAAGACGGTGAAGGTCAATCCAGTTGTTTCGAGATAGAGTTTGGTGTCGGTGACGACCTCGCCATTGATGCTGACTTCGCCTTCTTCGACGAGTTTCGTACACCATTTACGGGTGCCAAAGCCTTGTGATTGAAGGATACGTTCTAGTGTGTGTTTGCTCATGCCCGAACTGTAGCAGATGAGAGCGAGGCGGAAAAATGTGCGTTCAAAAAATCGTGGTTGACACTTCAGCATTCACGCCTCGATAATCGGTCACATGAACTTAATGCATCCCATTCTCCATGTCCTAGCTGTTCCATGCGCCTTTCTGCGCAAGGCGGTGCATCGCACGCAAGGTGGTCTGGGGAGCTAGCATCAGTTTTATCGTATCTTCCAAGGGCCACAGACGAACTCTGTGGCCCTTTTTGTTTTTGGCTGTCCCATTGCAAGGCTCGTGGGATGGTTGGATGTCAGTCGAGCCAAGGAGAGCATCATGTCGCTTCCGGCAGCATTCGTTTCGGTCATTCTGATCTGGTCCACCACGCCGCTCGCTATCAAGTGGAGCGCCCTCGGTGTCGGTTTCAGTTTCGCGGTGTTCTCACGTATGACGATCGGTGTGTTGCTGTGTGTCGCTCTGCTGGCGCTGTTCAAGATGCGTTTCCCTCTACACCGCAAGTCGATCCAAGCCTATCTGGCTGGCGGATTGAGTATGTTCGTTGCGATGATGCTGACCTATTGGGCCGCGCAATTCGTGACATCAGGCATGATAGCGGTCTTGTTTGGGCTTTCACCTTTGGTCACGAGTATCGCGGCGACGGTGTGGTTGAAAGAAGAATCACTTACGCCAAATAAACTCGCGGGCATGGTGTTAGGCCTCATTGGCCTATGGCTGGTTTTTCATGGTGGACTCGACTTGGGCGAAAGCTCTGCGCTGGGTGTCATCGCTGTGCTATTGGCGATGGCATCGCAATCTTTGGGATTGGTGTGGATCAAGCGCATCGGCGATGACAGCTCGGCATTGGCGATGACATTGGGGACGTTGGCAGTCGCATTGCCGTTGTTCTGCGGCGCATGGCTGCTGGCAGACGGCCATTGGCCTAGCGAGATGCCTGCACGTGCGGTAGCGGCCACGGTGTATCTCGGTACGTTCGGCTCAGTACTTGGCTTCGCTTTATATTTCTACCTCATCAAGAATATGGAAGCTGGACGTGTCGCTCTCATCACCCTCGTCACGCCTGTGATGGCTTTGCTGTTAGGCCATGGATTGAACGATGAAGCCGTGTTGCCACAAGTGTGGTTAGGAACAGCCAGTATCTTGTTGGGCTTAGGTTTGCATCATTGGGGTGAGCGTTGGATACGAGTTTTGAGTAGTATCCGCAGTTAATTAGGAGGGGCGGAACATGGAACTGCAATTGAAGGATCGACAAGACCTGAAAGTGCGCGCGCTATTGTTGGGCGACCGTTTGGATCTGAAGCTGTTCAAGATCGCGGATTGTCTGGCGACCACGCCGCTCACTTTACAGGTCGATGCGAGCGGCGGCATCGCGGTATTGTTCCGTTACGGCGTGGTGGTGCTGTTCGGCGTGCACACGATGGATGAGGTGCGTTTCATCGAATCGCTCAAGCCCTTGCTCACCAATGCGTATGCTGCCCCCGAGACGGAAGAGCTTGAGATACATAGTGAGCGCAGCATCGTCGGTGTACAAAGTGGGGCGGTGACGCTGGATGAGATATCGCTGGAGAAGTTGCAACTCATCGCGGATGCTTTGAGCAAGAACCTTGTGCTGACCTTGTATGAGAAGAAGGTGGCGGGTGAATTCGACAAGATCGAGCCGCTAGCGCAAGAGTTAGCGATACACGGCAAAGTAAGTGCAGATTCAAAGAAGTTGCTACAAAAGATCGGGTCGATGTTGTTGATCGAGCATCGCATGGTGGGCCGCGCCGAGATCGGTGACCGTCCCGAGACGCTGTGGGACTACCCACAGTTGGAAGGGCTTTATGCTGCGTTAGAGGATGAGTTCGAACTGAAAGAACGTCAGTCTGCGCTGGATAGGAAGTTGGGATTGATCTCAGATACCGCGCAGACCTTGGCTGATGTGTGGGACAACAAACAACTGCACAAGCTGGAGTGGTATGTGATCGGACTGATCTTCTTTGAGATCGTGATCAGTCTGATCGAGCGAGGCGAGAAGTTCCTTGACTGGCTTGTGCAGCTTTTCTGATCAGAACTCGTAGGTGAAATTCACGCCGAGATGAGAACCGCTTTTGGGCGAACTATTTGCTAAAGATGCAGTAGCGCCGTTGTAGGCGGTGGCCTGTTTTCCTTGATATTTTTCAGAAACGAAGCGGAAGTTTAGCCATCCTTCGCTGGATAGTTGGTAGCCGACCTCTGCGACGAGGCCCGTCGTATTCGCATAAGTGACGTTCTTGACTGTGAAACCGCTACCTGGTGCGGTAGAGTCTGCTTCAGGTGAGTTGACGATGCGTACACCACCACCCAATCTGAATCGCTCTTTCCCTGTGTAATATGCCAAGGCTTCTATCGGGAATCTATCAAAACTGACACTTCCGCCTGTGCCGCCCGCTGAATGGAAATGATAGTTCGCAGACAGCATCAGAGCGAGGGGTTGGTTTTCAAATTGATATAGACCACCAGCACCGAACTGCAACAGACCTCCGCCTTTGATATCTGTACTCGAGCCGTTGGTGAAGACAGCTGTTGCGATCGTGTCTCCACCATAAGTCATTCCAGCGTTGATCATTACATGGAAACCGGGTTTGGTCGGTTGGATCGACTGCATCACTCCTTGCGCTGCGGCTTCTTGATCAGAAAGTCCGTAAGCATGAGCGGATAGAGCAAGTAGGTAGATTGCGAAGAAATTTTTTAGTATGGCTTTCATGGTCTTTAAAGGTAGAAGGTGGTAGATGAGATTG
>JAVBYP010000011.1 GCA_030823965.1 Sideroxydans sp. | reverse complement strand
CCAACGATCTCGGAGATTTCCTTGGTGATCGCTGCCTGACGTGCTTTGTTGTAGACCAACTTGAGTTCGCTGATGACGCTCTTCGCATTGTCAGACGCTGCCTTCATCGCCACCATACGTGAGCTTTGCTCGGAAGCGATGTTCTCAACGACGGCCTGGTAGACCAAGGACTCGATGTAGCGAACGAACAACTCGTCAATGACCTTCTTCGCGTCCGGCTCGTAGATGTAATCCCAAGTCGCATCGCTGGTACCCAACTTCTCACCGGTCAGCGGCAACAACTGCTCGACACGAGGCTCTTGGCGCATGGTGTTGATGAAGTGGTTGTAGCTCAGATAGATCGCATCGATCTCACCTGCAACGTAAGCATCCAGCATCGCTTTCACGGTGCCGATCAGCTTCTCTACGTGTGGTGTATCACCCAGACCAACCATGTGCGACTTCACTTTCGCGCCGATGCGGTTCATAAAGCCGAAGCCTTTGTTACCGATCGGGCAAACGAGCAATCCCTTGCCTTCACCTTCCCATGTCTTCATCTCGTTCACAGCCAGACGCAACAGGTTGGTGTTCAAACCACCACACAAGCCTTTGTCTGAAGTGACGACGATGAGACCAACGTTCTTCACGTTCTCACGCTTGGCCAAGAATGCATGTTTGTATTCTGGGTTGGCGCGCGACAAGTGCGCAGCGACGTTGCGGATCTTTTCGGCGTAGGGACGAGCAGCACGCATGCGTTCCTGCGCTCTGCGCATCTTCGCTGCTGCCACCATCTCCATCGCACGGGTGATCTTGCGCGTATTCTCTACGCTCTTAATCTTGGTGCGAATCTCTTTACTGCCGGCCATAAATCACCTCGCCTTAATAAGCTGCGCTAGCCTTGAACGATTCGATAGCTGCAACCAACAACTTTTCGTTGTCAGCAGACAGGTCCTTTGTCGATTCGATCGCGTCCATCAAATCTTTGTTCTTGGAACCCAAGTGAGCATGCAGACCAGCTTCGAAAGCCAATACCTTAGGCACAGCCACGTCGTCGAAGTAACCCTTGTTGACAGCGAACAGTGTCGCAGCCATCTTGGAAACGGACAGAGGAGCGTATTGCAATTGCTTCATCAGTTCGGTAACGATCTTGCCGCGCTCGAGTTGCTTGCGTGTCGCTTCGTCCAGATCAGAAGCGAACTGCGCGAACGCTGCTAATTCACGATACTGAGCCAGTGCCAGACGCACACCGCCACCCAATTTCTTGATGACCTTGGTTTGAGCTGCGCCACCGACGCGGGATACGGACACACCGGCGTTGATCGCTGGACGGATACCTGCGTTGAACAAGTCCGATTCTAAGAAGATCTGGCCGTCGGTGATGGAGATCACGTTGGTTGGAACGAATGCGGAAACGTCGCCTGCTTGTGTCTCGATCACGGGCAGAGCGGTCAAAGAACCAGTCTTGCCTTTGACTGCGCCTTTGGTGAAGGCTTCAACATATTCAGCATTAACACGAGCTGCGCGCTCCAACAGACGAGAGTGCAAATAGAACACGTCGCCTGGGTAAGCTTCACGACCGGGTGGACGGCGCAACAGCAAGGAGATCTGACGATATGCCCAAGCTTGCTTGGTCAAGTCATCGTAAACGATCAAGGCATCTTCGCCACGGTCACGGAAGTATTCACCCATGGTGCAACCAGCGTATGGTGCCAAGAATTGCATCGCTGCGGAATCAGAAGCAGTAGCAGCAACAACGATGGTGTATTCCATCGCGCCATGCTCTTCCAACTTGCGCACTACGTTAGCGACTGTAGAAGCCTTTTGACCGATCGCAACGTAGATACAGGTCATGTTCTGACCCTTTTGGTTGATGATCGCATCCACAGCAACAGCAGTCTTACCTGTCTGACGGTCGCCGATGATCAGTTCGCGTTGACCACGACCGACTGGAACCATGGAGTCGATGGACTTCAGACCAGTTTGCACTGGTTGGTCGACAGACTTACGTGCGATGACGCCTGGAGCGACTTTCTCGATCTTGTCGGTCATCTTGGCATTGATCGGGCCTTTGCCGTCGATCGGTTGACCCAGCGCGTTCACTACACGACCGCGCAATTCTGGACCAACTGGCACTTCCAAGATGCGACCAGTACATTTGACTGTGTCGCCTTCAGTGATGTGTTCGTATTCACCCAAGATAACTGCACCAACGGAGTCACGCTCAAGGTTCAGCGCCAAACCGAAAGTGTTGCCTGGGAATTCCAACATCTCGCCTTGCATCACATCGGACAAGCCGTGCACGCGGACGATACCGTCGGTCACGCTGACCACCGTACCTTCGGTGCGCGCTTGGGTCAGTGCTTCGAAGTTTTCGATGCGACTGCGGATCAGATTACTAATTTCGGAAGGGTTGAGCTTCATCTGGATTTCCTCATTCTTGATAATTCTTTATCAGGCCAAGTTGGTGGCAATTAAGCAAGCGCGTTCGCCATTTCGCTCAGACGCGTGAGCGCAGAGCCGTCGATCACCTTGTCACCGGCGCGGATCACCACGCCACCCAGCAGATCTTTTTTCACGTTACAAGCCAACTTGATCTCACGGCCCATACGCTTCTTCAGCGAGCTGACGATCTTGTCTTGTTGCGCAGCAGACAGTTCAAAAGCTGAATCGACCACTACATTGACCGTCTTCTCAGCTTCCGCTTTCAGCACTTCGAACAACTCCGCGATCTCTGGCAATACCAACAGACGCTGGTTATCAGCCAAGACACGCACGAAGTTGCGTTGTTGTGCATTCGCACTCGCACCAGCAAAAGCATCCATCAAGTCCGCTAATTTAGCCTTAGATACCTTCGGGTTGCTGACAACGGCGTGCACATCGGCGTTCTGCACCACATCGGCCAGACCGAGCAACAACTCGGACCAGGCTTTAAGTGCGTTCTGCTTTTGCGCTTCTTCGAACGCTGCCTGAGCGTAAGGACGTGCAATAGTAATGGCGTTAGACATGACGATCAGATTTCCGCAACGAGTTTATCGAGCAGATCGTTGTGTGCCTTCGCATCGATCTCGCGGCCCAAGATCTTACCGGCACCCGCCAGCGCGATGGCTGACACTTGGGTACGCAGTTGCTCTTTGGCACGGAACACTTCTTGATCGATCTCAGCCTTGGCACCAGCGATGATACGATCGCCTTCTACCTTAGCTTGATTCTTGGCTTCTTCAACGATCTCACTACCGCGCTTTTCGCTGTTAGCGATGATGTCACCAGCCTTTTCTTTCGCTTCGCGCAGGATCTCGGCGGAGCGTTTAGAGGCCAGTTCCAGATCATGCTTTGCACGTTCAGCATCGGCCAATCCATCGGCGATCTGTTTCTTACGTGCTTCCAGCGCAGCGACGATCGGTGTCCACACGAACTTCATGCAGAACCACACGAACAACGCGAACATGATGGTCTGAGCGAGAAGAGTTGCATTGATATTCATGCAAGCTTCCTTTCTTTATTATGCTTTGCGTTGAGCGGATCAGCCGACTACAGCGAACAGAACGTACATCGCGATACCAACAGCGATCATCGGAACCGCATCAACCAGACCCATGACAACGAAGAACTGTGTACGCAGCATTGGGATCAATTCAGGTTGGCGAGCAGCACCTTCCAAGAAACGACCACCCAAGATACCGATACCAACGGCCGCGCCGAGCGCGCCCAGACCCATCATCAATGCGCCAGCGATGTACAGCAGTGCGTTTGCCATTTCCATTTTCTATTTCTCCTGTTGATAAATAATAAAGTTGATAAAAGAATTAATGATGTTCTTGATGCGCCATATCCAGATAGACAACGGTCAGCGTCATGAAGATGAACGCCTGCAATGTCACGATCAGGATGTGGAAGATCGCCCAACCCAGTGAAAGCAAGATCTGCGAACCATAAAGGGTCACGCCAGTTACTGAGAAGCCCGCCCATGCACCGCCCATCAGAGCGATCAGGATGAAGATCATTTCGCCAGCGTACATGTTACCGAACAGACGCAACGCCAAAGAGATAGGCTTAGCGATCAAGTTCACGCCTTCCAGCAAGAGGTTGACTGGCATGCCCCACTTGCCGAATGGCTGAAGTGTGAGTTCGCCCACGAAACCGCCTAGACCCTTCACCTTCACGCTGTAATAGAGAACCAGCAGGAACACGCCGATGGCCATACCGAATGTGGCATTGGGATCAGTTG
>JAVBYP010000173.1 GCA_030823965.1 Sideroxydans sp. | reverse complement strand
GAGATCGCGATAGCGTTGGAGGCTGCCGAACAAGCCAATCGCGCTAAATCCAAGTTCCTTGCAACGGCCAGTCATGATCTGCGCCAACCCTTGCAAGCATTGCGACTTTTCACCGAGGCGCTACAGGATGTCGCAAAAGAGCCAGAGAGTCAGCGCTTGGCAGGGCAGATAGGTAAATCAGTGAATGCATTGGTGGATATGTTCGACGACCTGCTCGATGTGTCACGTCTCGATGCGGGCATCATCCAACCACGCTTGCAGCATTTTGAGTTATTCGATCTGTTCGACCGCTTGTATGTGGATTTCGAACCATTGGCCAAGGCAAAAGGATTGACGCTCGAGCTTCCATGTTGCAATGGGAGTGGTATGGACAGCCCACAGTGCAATGCTGTCGTCTACAGCGACCCATTCTTGTTGGAACGAATGATGCGCAACCTTATTTCCAATGCCATTCGTTATACCGATACAGGTATGGTCGAAGTGAAATGTCAGTGCTTGCCAGAGGTGGTGGAGATCTGCGTGCAAGATACCGGGATCGGTATCCGCCCCGAAGTGTTGCCGCATATCTTTGAAGAGTATTACCAAGTGGACAACCCCCATCGTGACCGCCGCAAAGGCTTGGGTTTGGGCTTGGCAATCGTGCGCCGTGTGGAAGAGTTATTGGGCTATCGGGTCGATGTGGAATCCGTGCCAGAGCAGGGATCCAGCTTCAAGTTCTCAGTGAAGAATGGAGATGCCGCCGTGTTGGCACGTCCTTACGTCATCACCCAATCGCGTCAAGATGTCAGCAACAAGGTCATCGCTTTCGTCGAAGACGATGCGGACATCCGCGAATTCACTGTCGAGATCATGCAGGAGTGGGGTTGCCGTGTCTTCGCTGGGGAAAGTGGCGCTGTCGTGCTGCGTTTGTTGGATACAGCCGCCCTTAGGCCCGATCTGTTGGTCTGCGATTTCCGCTTGCCCAATAAGCAGACCGCTCTCGATGTGATGCGCGAGATGCGCGACTATTGGGGCGATCTGCCCGTACTGATCGTTACTGGCGATACGGGGGCTGAGGCCTTGCAGGCCATCCAGCAGAGTGGCGCCAGCCTGTTACATAAGCCCATCGCCCCGACCCGCCTGCGCTCCATGATGTTCCTAGCCATGCAGGGGGCGAGTAAGTCGCAGTGAATGGTATGATGTATGTGTTGTGATCTGGGAGGATTGAATGAAAATCAAAGTACTGCTGGTGGATGATCACGCGTTGTTCCGTGACGGGATGCGCTACGTCTTGCAGCAGCTCGCCGATGAGGTCGAGATCTTGGATACCGGTAATTTCAGCGAAGCGTTGAAGCTTGCGCAAGAGCATAGCGATATCGATCTCGCTTTGCTCGATCTGAACATGCCAGACAGCGAAGGCGTACCTTCCTTACAACACTTCCATCAGCGTTTCCCTGATATCCCACTCGTCATCGTCTCGGGGTCGGATCAGCGCGACGATATCGAGAACGTGATGAACCTGGGCGCGATGGGTTTCATCTCCAAGATGTCGGCTAGCAAAGTGATGTTGTCTGCCTTACGTATCGTGTTGGATGGCGGCGTGTATGTGCCGCCGCAATTGCTGCAACAAGCCGTAGCGAAGTTGGAAGTAGGACAAGCGCTCTCTGACAAACGCAGTCAGCGTGCCAGCAAGTACGGACTCACCCCGCGTCAATCCGAGGTCTTGCAGCTGATGGGCGAGGGGCTCAGCAATAAAGACATCTCCAAACAACTCGATCTAGCCGAAGGCACCGTCAAGATCCACGTTGCCGCCATCTATCAGGCATTGCATGTGGGTACGCGCTTGGATGCGGTCACCGCAGCGCGTCGTTTCGGCTTCATCGCCGATGGTGCTGAAGCGCCAGAATCGTCCAAGGACGCTTGATGGCACTGCACGACGCTCCGCGCGCTCCTCTTCCCGAAAGACTTCTTGCTCTGTTGCGTGAATCACGCTGGTTGTTGTTGGTCGCTGTTGCCCTCTATCTACTTCTCATCCTGATCGGTTTTGACCGTAACGATCCTTCGTGGTCGCATGCGGCGACGTCGGCCATCACTAGTAATCCCGGCGGTGTGGTAGGTGCTTGGTTGTCCGATGTGTTGCTCTATCTGTTCGGTTTCTCTGCGTGGTGGCTGGTCGTGCTGATGTTGCAGCGCGTGTGGGCGAGCTATCGGCGTATGCGTTCCGACAGTCTTTTCGATCAACGTGCTTTGTGGGTCTCGTTGTCGGGATTCTTCGTATTGCTCTTTGCGAGTAGCACATTGGAAGCATTGCGCCTCTACACATGGTCGGTCGAGCTGCCCTTGGCGCCCGGCGGTATGTTGGGGGCGATATTGGGTGGCGCGCTTTCTCACGCTATCGGTTTCACTGGTGCGACCTTGTTGTTGCTGTCGTTGATGGCGGTGAGCTTCAGTCTGTTCACCGGGTTGTCGTGGCTGCGCTTCATCGATTGGTTGGGCGCCACGCTAGAGACTGCCTACGTGTGGGCACGCAATGCTTGGCAGACACGTCAAGACAAACGCATAGGCGCACAAGCCATGCAAGAGCGTGATGCCATCGTGGAAGAAGAGAAGAAGCGCGTAGAGGATCATCAGCCCATCTACATCGAGATGCCCGTCGTCGAGGTGCAGAAGTCCACTCGCGTGGAAAAAGAAAAACAAGTCTCCCTGTTTGCCGACATGCCGGACTCGCCTTTGCCCCCTTTGCATCTGTTGGATGAAGCGACACAGCAGGTGGAACTGGTCAGTGCGGAGACACTCGAGTTCACCTCGCGACTCATCGAACGCAAGCTCAAAGATTTCGGCGTGAACGTGAAAGTGGTGGGCGCTTATCCCGGCCCCGTCATCACCCGTTACGAGATCGATCCCGATGTGGGCGTGAAGGGTAGCCAGATCACCAACCTCGTGCGCGACTTGGCTCGCGCATTGTCAGTCGTCAGCATCCGTTTGGTCGAGACCATTCCGGGCAAGAGTTACATGGCTTTGGAGTTGCCTAACCCGAAACGCCAGATGGTGCACCTCTCCGAGATATTGGGTTCCAAGGTGTATGCCGACATGCATTCGCCGCTCACTATGGCGATGGGTAAAGACATCTCAGGCAAGCCCATCGTGGCTGACCTAGGCAAGATGCCGCACGTGCTGGTGGCCGGTACCACGGGCTCGGGTAAGTCCGTGGGCATCAATGCCATGATCCTGAGCATCCTCTACAAATCCACGCCGCAAGAAGTGCGCTTGTTGCTCATCGATCCCAAGATGCTCGAGCTCTCCGTTTATGAAGGCATCCCTCATCTGTTGGCTCCCGTGGTCACCGACATGCGCCAAGCTGCATCGGGGCTTAACTGGTGTGTGCAAGAGATGGACAAGCGTTACAAGCTGATGGCCTCACTCGGCGTGCGCAACATCGCGGGCTACAACCAGCAAGTACGCGATGCGATCAAGGCAGGCGCACCGCTGACCAATCCGTTCACACTCACACCTGAGAATCCAGAAGCCTTGGAGGAGCTGCCCTTCATCGTCGTGTTCATCGACGAGTTGGCCGACCTGATGATGGTGGTGGGTAAGAAAGTGGAAGAACTCATCGCACGTCTAGCGCAGAAGGCGCGCGCATCGGGTATCCATCTGGTACTGGCGACACAACGTCCTTCCGTGGACGTCATCACGGGTCTCATCAAAGCCAACGTGCCGACACGTGTCGCATTCCAAGTGTCGAGCAAGATCGACTCACGTACCATCCTCGACCAGATGGGTGCGGAAGCCTTGTTAGGGCAAGGCGACATGCTCTATCTGCCACCGGGAACCGGCTATCCGCAACGTGTGCATGGTGCGTTCGTGTCCGACCAAGAAGTGCATCGCGTCATCGAATATCTCAAGTCACAAGGCGAAGCCAACTACATCGACGGCGTATTGAATTCGCTGGATGAGGCGAGTGATGGCGGCGGTGAGTTGGATGGTGGTGCGAACGCCGAGGCCGACCCGCTGTATGACCAAGCCGTAGAGATCGTGCTGAAGACACGCCGCCCTTCCATTTCCTTGGTACAGCGCCATCTGCGCATCGGCTACAACCGTGCTGCGCGCCTCATCGAAGCGATGGAGAAGGCAGGATTGGTGTCGACCATGCAGTCGAACGGCAACCGCGAAGTCCTCGCACCTGCAAGGCAGGAATAAGATGATCCGAAAAATCCTTGTGGCTGCATTGTGCTTGGCAGCGTTGGAAGCG
>JAVBYP010000006.1 GCA_030823965.1 Sideroxydans sp. | reverse complement strand
AACCTCACCCTGCGCGGCCTGCCCAATGTGCGCATTCAGTTGCGCAATGGACTGACCACCACACAAGACAACGAGCGCAAAGCCGAGTTGGGGCTGCCACTAGAGGGCTACCACGTCGTGCTGGCGAATCCGCCTTTCTCAGGTCGCGTGGATAAAGATCGCATCGTGGACGAAGTGAAGGTTGGCACCAGCACCTCCACTGAAATCCTGTTCCTCAAGTACATGATGGATTGCCTGCGCCCCAATGGACGTTGCGGGGTCATCATTCCCGAAGGCGTGTTGTTCGGTTCAACAGGTGCGCACAAGGAATTGCGCCGTCAGTTGATCGAGAACAATACCGTCGAAGCGGTGATGTCATTGCCGGGTGGTGTGTTTCAGCCGTATTCGGGTGTTAAGACTTCCGTGCTGTTCTTCCGCAAAGGCGGCACAACAGACAAGGTGATGTTCCTGCATGTCGATAACGATGGCTACAAGCTGGATTCGAACCACGATACACCGATTGAGGCAGATGATCTGCCGATGCTGGCAGATGCTTACCTCAACCGCAATAAACGCTGGGAGGAATGGTCTGCGCGGGATGATGCGGCGGAATGGACTCAGCAGTGGTGGTTCGCCGATGCGGCCACCTTGCGCAGTAACGACTTCAATCTATCTGCTGGACGCTACCGTCCAATGAGCCAGACAGCAGCAATACATCGTGATCCGCGTGAGTTGCTGGATGAGCTTGCAGCAATCGAAGCCGAGATTGCTGTCGAAGTTGAAGCGTTGCGATTAGCTTTGGGCGAGGTAGCTTGATGAGATATGAAACGCAACCTCTTGAAACGCTCCTCGCTTCTTTAGAAACTGGGAAGCGGCCTCGGGGCGGCTCGGTTGAGTTAGGAGTTCCTTCACTTGGCGGCGAACACATTAACGCAGATTGCTCCTTAAAGCTTAGTTCTATGAAATATGTTCCGGAAGATTTTTTTGCGGGACTGACGAAAGGTTTCATTCACACCAACGATATATTGATTGTCAAAGATGGTGCAACAACTGGCAGAGTTGGATTCGTTGATAAATCATTCCCGTTTAAACGATCGGCAGTAAATGAGCATGTATTCATTGTTCGGGCTGATACAAACAAAGCTGATCCTCTTTATCTTTACTACTTCCTGCGGAGCAAAATCGGCAACGAACAAGTGATGTCGGATTTTCGTGGAGCCGCACAAGGGGGTATCAGCAGGGGATTTGCTTCAAAGGTTCACATTCCAGTTCGGTCTCTATCAGAACAACGCCGCATCGTGGATGTTCTTTCTAGTGCTGATAGCATTGTTCGGTTACGACGCGAGGCTGAGAAAAAAACTGCCGAGTTGATCCCTGCATTGTTCCTAGATATGTTCGGCGATCCGGCGACGAATCCGAAGGGGTGGCCCATACAATCTCTCGGTGAGCTCATTTCTGATGGCCCACAAAACGGTTTGTATAAGCATGCCTCACTTTATGGCGAGGGGACGCCGATACTAAGAATTGACGGGTTTTATGATGGATTGGTTGTTAGTCATAAAGCATTGAAACGCGTTCGAATTGAGCCGGAAGAAAAGAAAAAATTCCGAATATATGAACGCGATATAGTTATCAACCGAGTCAATAGCGTTGAATACTTGGGCAAGAGTGCCATCATCCCGTTCCTTGATGAGGTGACAGTGTTCGAATCGAACATGATGCGATTTTCGGTGAGCGATGAAGAAATTCTGCCCGAGTATCTTATTAAACTTTTGCAGACTACTTACGCCAAAGCCCATGTTCTTTCCAAAGCCAAACACGCGATAAACCAATCCAGTATTAACCAGCAAGATGTGAAATCGTTTCTAGTGCCAGTTCCACCCATTAAACACCAGACTGAGTTTGCGGAGCGTGCCGAGCAAGTTCGCTCCATCCAATCCCAACAAGCTGCCGCCACCACAACGGCTCAAGCCACCTTCGACGCACTACTAGCACAGGTGTTTAACGCATGATTGTTTTTCCATCACATTTGTCTGCACCTTCAGCACTGGCGACGGTATCTGTCTGCCAAGAAATTTTAGCGTCTGACGGTGTCACAGATATTGATGCTGGGCAGTTGAGTTATATCGACCCCTTCGGTATGGCGATGTTGGGCGCGTGTTTTGATTCAGCCCGAAACATAGGCTGCACTATTCGCGTACATCAGCTTTCAGCCAATTTAAGTGGTTATCTACAACGCATGGATGTATTCGATGGAGTGGAATTGGTGGCGTGTGCGCAAAGTGCGGGAACACGGCGTGATCGCAGCGGCGACTTGGTGGAGTTAACGCAGCTATCGAATCGTGCGGACGTGGGTAGTGCGGCACATCGACTTGCAAAGGCGATGATCGGAAATCCAGATCCAAATGAAGTCCCTGATGAGATGTCGGGATACACGCCTTATGAAAGATTAGTTGAGCCGTTGCAATACGCGCTGAATGAGCTTCTTGAAAATGCGCTAACTCATGCGAGACGCGGCAATATGAGTGCCAGCGTGTGGGTCGCTAGCCAGTATTACCCGAAAAAAGATCTGATTCGATTAGGTGTGGTTGATAACGGCTGTGGGTTCTTGGAATCCTTGCGTAATCATTCTGAGTTGCTGCACAAACGACATATCGAGGCAATCCTTCTGGCGTTACGCCCACGGATTAGCTGCAATCGAGATTTAGGGGTATTTAATGATTCAGTGAATCAAGGCGTGGGGCTGACAACATCTTGTAGGATTGCTGAACGTGCGGATGGTCGTATGATATTAGCTAGTGGCAATGCGATGCACAGTACGTCAGGCTATAGCGGAGAAAAGCCCGATGTCTATTGGCAAGGAGTGGGGATCGCAATGGAGGTAAATCGCTCTAAACTGGCGGAGGTTCGCATTCAAGAGCTCTTGCCGTCATTGGACGACATTCCTCCCGTCACACTGCGGTTTGAATAAACAGTCTTTCGATTCCTGGCAGCATAGGGTACTATTATCAACATGATGCGCTCATCTGTTTTACTTCATACCTATGCACACGGACGCCTTGTCGGCCCCCGTCTTAGTGCGACGCCTATCCGAGAAGAGATTGAAATAGCTTTGGCTCAAGGAGTCGAGGTTGTACTTGATTTCTCCGGTGTAGAAGCTACCCAATCTTTTATTGACGGCTTAATTGGCGTTTTGGTTCTTCGTCATGGCCCCGATGTTCTAGGCCGTCTGGTATTCAAGTCTTGCTCCGACGACGTAAAGGCAATTTTGCAGTTCGTTGCTGCTGACCGTAGCGATCAGTACCTAAAAAAACACTCGCATTAAGTTCCAAGCTGCGTAGTTATTCGTTTTCTGGTTCATCTTGAATCTAGACGTAAACCATCAATCATCTTGGCTCACAAGAACGCGCCGATTTGTCTCCAACAAATTAGTCCGGTTGGAAGCCTTGCTTAAATTCAGAACATAGGCGCTCAATTTCTGCCGTTCTAATCTGATCATCTTCACTCATAACATAATTTGTACTCGATGGTTTTGCTGAAGGAGTAATCTTCTCGATAACTCCTTTCGTTACGTACACATCGAATTTTTCAAGCCAGCCAATAAAGCCAATTGGCGGAAAAAAGATGGGTGAAAAAAGGTGCAACGTACCTGAGTACCAGTCTGCTAATACACGACCAGTTGAATCGGGAAAGTAGCTTGCGAGAGCCGCCTCATGGCCTACTCCTTCATCAAGGCTAAAATAATTGTCGCTTAGCTTAATCAAATACAAATGATCATCATGGATTTTCCACGTTCCGCAGTACCCCCTACCAAACGCGGTAGAGCTTGAAGAAAAGTTTGGCCGCTCTAGGCCTGACTGCGATAAATAGTCTTCAAATGGCACCTCATACATCAGCATTTCTTCGCCGTTGAAGAAAATCTTTTCACCTGCTTGTTTGCTCAATTCAGTCTCCTTTGGTTTATTCTTCAGAGCTACTGAATGGTTCTAATTAGGGCCTGTCATGTTTGCTTTAGCGTAGTGTTGAACCTACTTTTTTCGATGGGCGATCGCACGGTGCAGTTCAGCTGCCTTTTCAGGCAATTCGTAAAGTTGTTCCAGCACATGCTCAACGATTTCTATCGCCAGCTTAAGTTCGTCGGAAGAGGGGCGTGTGAGATCATGTACCGCTGAATTACCAAGATAACGGTGTTCATGCAACGTCTGAGCACTTGACTGCGTTAGCAGTCCCTTTTCCTGAAGCCCTACAATTCGCCCCTCCAAGTTATCCCGACG
>JAVBYP010000090.1 GCA_030823965.1 Sideroxydans sp. | reverse complement strand
TAGGCTTACCACTATAGATGGCGCTGTTAGCGGACTTGATGATTTGAGCAGCCAGGACTGGGTCACTCGAGACTGCCGTCACGATCTGCATGGCAGACACGTTGAAATCATCCAGCATGCGTTGGATCTTGATCGCAAGCTCCGGCATCGCCGGCAAGGTCATCTCATCGTTTTCGATGGCCGAAAATAGTTTATCCAAGTGAGAAGTGGAAAGGGTCGATGCGTTCATTCGAGGGATATTTCTGGGTTCTTATCGTTAAAAGCTAGCGGTCTATCTTGACCGTTCAATCTGTGCTCATTGTAGCCCGTTCCACCGCCGCGATGCGTGCTTCTCTCACCTTATCGGCGATGAGCATCTTATCCGCGCAGGCACGTGCGATATCGCCCGCATTCACCGCTTGGGCGGCGGCGGCACATCGCAGGAAGTAGGCAGTCTGCGGGTAGGCATCGTTCTCATGGCCGGTACGTCCACGCGCATCCGATTCGCAGGCTTGCAGGATGAGTGCGAAACGTTCCGGCTTGCGCCATAGGTCGCAGCTATCGAACAATTTGACGATGGTGTCGGCGCGCAGCTCTTTGGCTCTGTGGATGTTGCCGTGATAGCGCGCGACGAGTGCGGCGAGGTCTCTGCACTCGGCAGGTACGCGCAAGCGCTCGCACACGCCTTTCAACAGATCGACGCTGCGCATCTCATGGCCGATGTGGCGCGGCAGGATGTCTGCTGGCGTGTTGCCTTTGCCGAGGTCATGCCCCAGCGCTGCGAACCTGACTTCCAGTGGATAGCCATGTTTGGCCGTGTCGTCCAACACCATCATGGCGTGGACGCCGCAGTCGATCTCAGGATGGTAGGTCGGGTTCTGCGGCACGCCGAACATGACATCCAATTCCGGCAATATCTTCTGGAGCGCGCCGCACTCGCGCAGCGTAGTGAAGAAGCGCGAAGGGTGTTGCTCCATCAAACCGCGTGAGAGTTCTTGCCACACACGCTCGGCCACCAGCGCATCGACTTCGCCAGCGCGCACCATCGTCCGCATCAACTCCAAGGTCTCAGGTGCGAAGGTGAAACCAAAACGTGCGGCGAAACGCGCACCACGCAAGATACGCACAGGGTCTTCGGCAAAGGCTTCGCTCACATGACGCAACACGCCCGCTTTCAGATCAGCTTGTCCGCCGTGAGGATCGATGAGATTGCCATCCGCATCTTGTGCGATGGCATTGACGGTGAAATCGCGGCGCAACAGGTCTTGTTCGAGCGTGACATCGGGCGAGGTATAGACGGTGAATCCTTTGTAGCCTTGCGCCACTTTGCGCTCCGTGCGCGCCAGTGCATATTCTTCGTGGGTCTTGGGATGCAGGAAGACGGGGAAGTCGCTACCGACCGCTTTGAATCCGCGCGCCTCCATCTGCTCAGGCGAGCTACCTACGACGACCCAATCGTGATCTTTTACAGGCAACCCCAGCAAACGGTCACGCACCGCACCGCCGACGCAATAGATCTGCGGCTCATCAGATCTCATCTTTGTCAGCCTGCTGGTTGACTGGACTGCGGGGAGCGATGACACCCAAGCGATTCTTCAGCGACTCGGAAGGGTGGCCGAACAGCTTGGCGTAATAGATGGTGTTGCTCATCACCTTCTTCACGTAATCACGTGTCTCATCGAAGGGGATGGTCTCGGCGTAGATGGCGCCTTCCAGCGGGGTTTCTCCGCGCCATCTGCGTGCACGGCTGGGTCCCGCGTTATAGGCGGCAGATGCCATCACAGGATTGTCATCGAACTGGCTGTACACGTTCTTCATGTAGTAGGTGCCCAGTCGCAGGTTCACATCCAATTGATGGATGAGTCCCTTGCGATAGCCTTTCATGCCGATGCGGCGCGCCGCCCACTGCGCCGTGGCAGGCATGATCTGCATCAGACCTGCCGCACCCACTTCGGACTTGGCATGTGAGGCGAAACGACTCTCCTGGCGCATCAACCCATAGACCCATGCTTCTTCCAGCGCGTGTTCCTGCAAGGGTGCCTGCATCGCTTCGCGATAGGGGGCTGGGTAGCGTAGATTGAAATCGTGCATCTCTACAGTACGGTTAGCCGCGTTGATGGAGCGATCGTACATCTCTGCGCGACGGGCGACTTCCGAAGCCACTAGCAACTCGCGATCGCTGAAGCCGCGCATCGTCCAATCCCACTCCTTGGCTGCTTCCACTCGCAAACCCACCCGGTAAAGTGTGATCGTGCGTTGTATCTCGGGACGTGATGCCATCGCTTCCAACTCGGTAGTGCTCGGTTGAAAATCTGCTGAGACGATGCCCGCTCCAGCAGAGGTACCCAACTCTTCCGCAGCCAATTGTCCGTAGTAGTTGTATTCACGACTCAAGGCCGCCCACAAAACCTCGGCCTCGGCTGCATGGCCCAACTCTTTCATCGCGCGCGCTTTCCAGTAGCGCCAAGTGCCTTCGTTCTGTTGTTGCGGTGTCATTGATGTGATGCTGACCCATACCTCGTGCCAGTTCTGCGCGCGCATGGCAGCCCGTGCACGCCACGCCAATTGCTGTTCACTCAGATGCACATCACCCGCAGCGCCATACCATCCGAGCGCACGCTGATCGTGCCCCTTCGCGGCAGCGAAGGCCAGCCACGCGAAAAAATAATGCTTCTCTTCTTCAGGAAAGATCGCTGCGATCTTTTGGAATTCCACGTTCGCGATATCTACAGATTGCTTAGCCAATCTCTGCAAGGCGTACATGGCGACTTGGCGGCGTCCCTCACTTGCTTTGGCAAACGAGGTCTTGCTCAGATAACGCTGTGGATTCTTGGCGGCAGCATCCAACTCCTGAACGGGGAGTCGCACTGCGGCGGGTAGATAAGGCAGCAACTTCTTGGCTTGCGATGTGTTGCCGGATTCCAGCGCCGTCCGCACGCGCTGCATCACATCGTGCGGCGTGATGACACCCGCCTTGACCGCCACATCGAACAGTCCGACGCAACTTTCCGCCATCGAGGTAGAACTCAACCAGATATCGCGCGCGCCGCGCAATGCGCCGACATCATCAGTCTTGCTCTGCAACTGCAAGGCATAACAAGTCAACTCGGCATCCGCATTCATCAGGTTCGGATACTCGCCCGCGAACTCTTCCCAGCGCTGCTTCTTGCCCAACATCTTCAGCCACTCAGCGCGCATCTGATCGATGATGGGTGTGTCTTCCTCGCGCGCCAAGAACGCCTTGATGGGCTTGCTGTCCTTGTCTTCCCAACCCATGCGCAGTTGATAGTAGGTGGCGTAAGGCTCGAATGGTGTCTGCTTCAATTTTGCAGCTGCAAAAGCCAGCTTCGCGCTGTTTCCTGCTCGGAACGCATCGCGTGCAGACATGAGATCGGCATCGATATCCGCCAATGCGACTGTGGGGATAAACAGCATGAAAAATACGAAGAACTTCATTGAGCGAGCGCCTTAGATGGATGCCTGAAAGGATAACACAGCAGCCCCTTGAGGCACGCTGCAAACCCCTCTCAGCAGTGGGAGAACAGGCAATAAAAAAGCGCTTCCCACGAGGAAGCGCTTCTTCGGCGGTTTGAAGGACTTAGCGTTGGCAGACGTACATCATGTTCAAGAAAGCGTCGACATCGACATCCACAAGTGAGTGCGGGATCCTTCCAGCCTTGATCACTGGATCACTCGAACAGATGCTCGCCAAAGTGAGTTGTGGGTTCCATCCGGCCAACATCACCTCGTCGTCATAGCCTTCGGCTCTTTCGATCTCGTAGCCGCTCATATTCATCACGGTTGCCATGTCACACCTCCTCACGTTTGAGACGCTTGCATCTGCGCCCTTGTGAGATATGTATCGGCCAGTCTCAGGAAAAGTTTAGCGAAGACTTTTTCTCATGATTTACATTCGCCACCTAAATGGTCAACAATGTCCCCACCATCAGCGCGCGTGAAGGAAAGCCATGCACCACTCCCTAGCGAAGACCGTCTCCTACCGCGAAGCCTGGGCGTGGGCCATGTACGATTTCGCCAATTCGGGCTACACCACAGTGGTCATCACTGCCATCTTCAACACCTACTTCGTCTCCGTAGTGGCAGGCAATGCGCCTTGGGCGACCTTCGCGTGGACAGCAGCACTGGCCGTCTCCTATGCGGCGATCATGTTCAGTGCGCCGCTCATTGGCGCTTATGCGGATGCCTACTCCGCCAAGAAAAGATTGCTGGCAGTAAGCACCATCGGCTGCGTGTCCTTCACCGCACTTCTGGTATTCAGCGGAGCGGACAGCCTGTGGCTCACCATCGTAT
>JAVBYP010000112.1 GCA_030823965.1 Sideroxydans sp. | reverse complement strand
ATATAACTTGGCATCTGTGAATTGTACGAAACCGAGGCGATATTGCTCAGCTGCATCGCCTAAGAAGACGAGCATAACGAGCAACCCCAAGCCGACTAGCAGTGCATGCTTTCTCATGTACCGCTCTCTTTGCTAGCAGAAAGAAGCGCCTGCCTAGGGATCACGTTGTGGCTCCTTGATCAGGTCTTTAAGTAAAACTCCATCTTGACCCCAGCAAGTTCGATGATGTCATGGTCATTCAATTGATGCGGCTGTTCCCCTACTGACGTTCCATTCACCAATGGGAAACTAGTTCCTTCGACATGGGTGATGAAATAGCCGTGCGGACGGCGCGCCAACACGGCGACCTGCACGCCCGGCTTGCCTAGCGTCGTCAGATTCTTACTGAGTTCCAATTCTCGCCCCAAGTTCGGGCCATTCAGTATTTGGATGATCGCTACTGCGGTTTGCCCTGTAGGTGCTGCCGCAGGCGCAGGAGCCACATCAACCTTGGGAGCGGTTGCATTGAACTGTGTAGTGGATTCATGCTTTGGCGCAACAGCGCCTGCATTGGCCTGTGTCTGATTGAAACCATCCTCAGGTTTAGACTGCTTGACTGGTGCACGCAGCACCATCGTCTTTTCGAAATCGGCTGAAGAAGTCTGTGTAGGCTGGTCATTCAAATATTTGAGTTTGTACTTGCCTATCTCGATGACGTCATTGTTCTGCAAGAAATGCTTCTGCGTAGGCGCACCATTGACCACTGAGCCATTGGTACTCCCCAGATCCTCAAAGAAGGAATCGTTCAATATGGTGATGACCGCTGCGTGCTCACTACTCACTGCCAGATTATCGATGGCAATATCGTTATGCGGCTTGCGGCCGATGGTGGTGCGCTCTTTGGTGAGCGGGAAATCCTTGATCACCACACCATCCATACTGAGTATCAATTTTGCCGTCATATCGTTCCCCTAATCACTTTCAACCAGATCAATTCTTAAACCAAGATTTCAGTTTCGCCCACAGACCGCGCGGGGTCGCATAACTGTTCTTCACCTTAACCAAAATGACAGAGACGTTGTCACGACCGCCATTGTCATTCGCCTGTTCGATGAGTTGTGTCGCCGCCAGCGGCAAATTGCCTTGCAACATCTGCAAGGTCGCACCGATATCCTCATCTTCGACCATGTCGTTCAAGCCGTCAGAGCAGAACAAGTAGATGTCTCCCACTTCGACATCGTACAAATGCACTTCAGGCACTACGTCAGCCTCGATGCCGACAGCGCGTGTGACCAGATTCTTGTTCTTGGATAACTTCGCCAACTCTTTGCTGATGATCCCGCTGTCGATCTGCTCCTGCAACAAGGAATGGTCTCGCGTGACCGTCTCGAACACTTCACCACGCAAACGGTACATGCGCGAATCACCCACATGGGCGACTGCGACTCGGTCGTCATAGAACAGGCCCGTGACGATAGTGGTTCCCATCCCTGCGTACTGAGGCTGACTTTGCGCCGCATTGAAGATGGAAAGATTGGCTTTCTTCACGTTGTCACGCAACACCGCCACACCCACCTCATCGCCGGATTCTTCGTCCTTCTGCTCTGGGCCGATCTGCTCCAAACGATGTCGGACTTCGCTGGCAAGCACTGAGACAGCTATCCCGCTGGCCACTTCACCTGCGTTGTAACCACCCATACCGTCCGCCAAGACGACAAGACCGTGCGCGACATCGAAGGTCACGCTATCCTCATTGTGAGAACGAACCATCCCTGGATTGGTTTGGCTTACGATCTCAAGCGCCTCATTTACGTTCACGTCCGACCTCGCGCTCTATGCTTCATTGCAGACTTGCTGCACATTGACGGATCGCGTCCGCCATCGCAGCACCACTTTCAAAACGGTCTTCTACTTTTTTTGCCAATGACTTGTTGATGACACTAACGACACATGGAGGCACGTTCGGATTGATCTTCAGAATGTCCGTATGCGGCTCGTTGGCGATCTTGAACATCAATTGCGCCATTGAATCGCCCTCGAAGGGAAGCTTACCACACACCAATTGATAGAGACTCACCCCCAAGGAGAACAGGTCGGAATGTCCTTCGATCTTGGCGCCAGATAATTGCTCTGGCGACATGAATGATGGGGTGCCGAGTACCATACCCGTCTTCGTCTTACTTGAATCCGTGATGCGGGCGATACCGAAGTCAGTCACCTTCACAGTATCGCTTTCCAAGTCATACATGATATTCGCTGGCTTGATATCGCGATGGACGACATTCAATCCATGCGCATAGCTCAATGCATCAGCCACTCGCGCCACGATGCTCAATACTTTAGGCAATGGCAGAAGATTATCTGGCTTGGAGTACACCACCAGATCCTTACCCTTGAGGAACTCCATCGCGATATAAGCCAAGTCATGCTCTTCGCCTGCGTCGTACATCGTCACGATGTTCGGGTGATTCAAACGGCCTGCGGTCTCCGCCTCGCGGAAGAAACGTGCCTTCACATCTTCCAACTCGTCCGCTTCGAACTCCTGCGACAACGCCATCGTCTTGATAGCTACTACGCGACTTATCTTAGGGTCTTTACCCAGATAGACGACGCCCATCGCACCCTTGCCCAACTCCTTCTCGATCTGGTAACGACCTAACATAGGCTTCGCAAGACCAGCCTGATTCAACTTCATCGTACTGTCGTTACCACGACCGGATGAGCCACCCAATATGATGGTTTCGGACATCGCCTTGGATTGTGCGGTACGCGCCTCAAGGTCGCGGAACTTAGGATTGTGCTCCGCCATGTATTTGAAGACCGATTCCGCTTTGTTGAATTGGCGTTTACGCTCGAAGTCCAGACCCAAGTTGTACAGCACATCCATCAAGCTATCGTCCAGCGGCACTTTGCGGAATTTATCAAAGGCCATGTCCAACTGACCTTGGCCTTGGAAAGCCAATCCCAACATGCGGTTGCTTTCTGCGGACTCGGCATCCGATCTCTCTTTGCCTTTCTCCGTCATCAAGAAACGCTTGGTCGTCAGCAACAAATGACCGACCAACAAGAGCGCAGCAGGCAACATCAGTTGCAGCCACATCGCCTGTGTCGTCATCAACGCAAAATGGGTCGCAAGCAACGCAACGAACATCCCACCTGTGATGACAGCACCAAGTCCGGCACTCAAACGTGGGAGCAATATGATCAGATAGAGCGCCACCAACAAGAACACCCCCGCTTCAGCCCAGCCACCCCAACTCGGCACGACGAAGAAATCCTGCTTCAATATGCTGGATACGGAATGCGCCAAGGTGAGCACTGGGGGGGTCGTCGCTGAGACTGGCGTGACCTGCGCTGCGCCCACACCGGCAGCTGTCGCCCCGATCAATACGATTTTGTCGCGATATTTCTCGGCGGGGATCTTGCCTGTCAGGACGTCATAGAAAGAGTCCACTTGGAATGCCGGTTTGCCATCACGATCCGCATAGAAATAAGTGTGCATGCGTAGATCCGAATCGGTGGCGATACTCAGATTACCTAGTTTCACACCTTCCCCCAAAGTGACATTGATGTCTTTGGCTTCTAGATTGAGACTCTTTGCGGCGATCATCAAAGATAGGGATGGGTAGAATTGATCGTAGTACGCAACAACGAGCGGTTCGGTGCGAATACCACCGTCCACATCAGGGGTCGCGTTCAAATGGCCGATCGCAACAGCAGGGTGCCCCAAGACAGGGATCGGCACCAGTGCCGCCAGTGCTGGGACTGGAAGCGCGGAATCCGCCCCGCCTTGCACGTTCACCAGATTGTTCTTTGATACATAGTCAGGCAAAGGCGAATCTGGATTCCCTTGTGGTTCGCCCAATTCGAAATACACACCCAATAAGACGTTGTTGACCTTAGCCATACTCTCGGCCAGCTTCTGGTCGTTATCGAGATGCGACAAAGCCTCCTGCATCAGGCCTTGTAACTCCTGCCACTCGGCTGGGTTGGTCGTATGCAAAGCGGTCTTTTCTAGGACTGTGGCGATATTGAGGATGTAATCCAGCCCCGCATCGACCTGCGGCTCGAAATAGAGTGCCGTTTGACCGACCACTTTGGCGTTTCCCTGAGCGAGAACGTCGAGCATCTGCCCTTGTATCGCACGTGGCCAAGGCCAACGTCCGAGATTGGCGATGCTCTCGTCATCGATAGCGATGACGGCGATCTTATCGCTCGCCACACGAGAGGACGCCAGCACACCCCAGTCATAAGCCTTGCGCTCAAGACTTTGGATGACATCTGTCCCTGCGCTGAAAAGGAACAGCAAGGCCACCAACACGCCAG